>DBFXIC010000291.1:0-13398 GCA_048455095.1 Anaeromassilibacillus sp. | reverse complement strand
CTCACATATGGCCGAGCTTCAAACCGGCCACCTGTATCTTTGCCGAATACCGGGCATCAGGCCTTTTTCAATGCTCTTGAAAAAGATTTTGCCCGAGACACCTTACAGGGCATCCTCCTGGACGGGCGCCTCTCCGTCGCGAGCTTCCATCCGTCCGTCTTCAAAGAGCTGGCGCAGGGACAGGCAGGCGCTCCCGTACAGGGACGAATCCACCCCAAAACGCGATTTTTTCACTTTGATCCTGAGATAATCCTGTGAAAACTTTCTCCTGTTCAGTTCCCGTTCCAACTGTTCCAGGTACCGTGCGGGCAGGTATGTGCCGTTGTGCCCGACTAGGATCGCCTGCGGATTGAGCAAGTTCACCGCGTTGACCAACGCCCTTGTGATCTTCTCGATCACATCGGCCAACACCTCGTGCACGCGCGTATCCTCCGCATGCACACAGAATCCCGCAAAATCGTCGTTCCAGCCCGTGGCCTCGCGCAGGCGCGTTTCGATCACCGGCATGGCGACATATTCCTCCAGGCAGCCGCGGTTTCCGCAGCCGCATGCCGGTCCGTTGCAGTCGATGCTGGTATGGCCCAGCTCCCCGGCAAATCCGCTGCTGTTCTGATACAGCCCGTCGTTTTCAATGATGCCCGAGCCGATGCCAGTCGAAAGGCCCACATACAGAAAGTTGTGGAATTCCCGTCCCGCACCAAAGAGTTTTTCGCCCAGTGCGGCGCAGTTCATATCGTTGTTCAGTTCCACCGGCAGGCCGATATGCGCCGACAGCAGGCGACGCAGGGGAAGATTGGAGACCCCGAAAAAATTTGGCGGATTCAGCACCACGCCGCTTTCCACATCCAACGGACCTACCACGGACACCCCGCACCCTAGGATACGCCCTCCTCGTGCGCGGACGCGATCCACCGCGCGGAACAGCTTTTCCATCAGGGAGTCCGTATTCTCCTGTGCGAACGGCTCGTCCTCCTTTGCAACGACCCGCAGTTTCAGGTCAAAGAGTACAGCCGTGACCCCTTCGCGGCCAAGCTGTACACCAAGGACCTTGGGCGCTTCCGGCGCAATGTCCAGCGTGATGGGGTTTCTCCCCACACCCGCGTTGCGCTCCGGCGCGCGTTCCACAACATAGCCCTGCTCCATCAGGCCGGCAACAATATTGCTGACGGTCATCTTGGTCAGCCCGGTCCGCTGGGAAAGCTGTACGCGGGAGACCCCGTCGTGTGTACACAGCAGTTTCAGCAGCAGGCCGCGGTTCCGATATTTTAAATTCTGGTTGTTCATTCCCGCTTTTTTGGTCAAGCGTATCCCTCCGCTTCAGAGCGTAAATCTGTTTTTCGCTCTTTTTCGATTTAAAATCCACCACGGATGGAGATGGGCACGGAACGCGCCATCCAAATCAGTCCTAAACTGTCCTCAAAAGGTTTTCCATCGTGCCCGCCTTGTATATTGACTTTACTAATATACATATTATATAATAATCCATGAAAAATCAAATGTTTTTATAAGAATAGCAAAAAATTTTTGTGACATTTTGATGATAGCTTCACATATATAGCCGTTATGTCGCGATTTTGTCTAAAAGTGTGAATAGAAGGCGAGAGCCCTCTTTGTGTAAAAAGCAGAAATCAAGACTTTTGCTTACCGTGGACCACAGATAGGCAAAAAGCTTTTTTATACAATCGATATAAAGCGAAATGCCATTGCAGAGATTCCATATAAAACCAATTGGCTGCTTCTGCGTCGACAGGGGCAAATTTTATATTTTAGGAAGCCTGCCGCAGGGTAAAGGCGGCAGAAAAGGGGAGTTGCACTATGATGAAGGTTGTCGTGGCGGACGACGAGGTCAAGGTCTGTCAATTAATTTGTAACTTGGTGGACTGGAGCGCCTTCGATATGGAGGTTGTGGCCGTGGCCCACAACGGCGAGGAGGCCCTGGAGATGATCCAGCAGTATCATCCCAACCTGCTGGTGACGGACATCCGCATGCCGGGCTGCGACGGCCTTGAGATGATCGCTCGCGCAAAACAGCTTCGGGATGATCTGGAGTTCGTCATCATCAGCGGGTACCGCCACTTTGAGTATGCCCAGAGCGCGATCAAATACGGCGTTTCCGACTATCTGCTCAAGCCCATCCAAAAGGAAGAGCTCTGCGCCACGCTCGAAAAGATGCGTCGCCGCTACCAGCTGCGCACGGAACAGATCAGCAACGAGGAACGGCTGCGGATGCGTCTGCAGAGCGACATCGACAAACTGCGCTCCGGCCTGTTCAACCGCCTTCTCTCCACAGACCAGGACGAACCCTTACACATGGAACAGGTCAACCGGGACTACCATTTTCAGTTTGAACCCGGCCTGTTCCAGATATTCATCGTTAAGGTTGATTGCCCATTGTCGCGCGACAGTGTGAAAGTGTTGGAGGAGAAGGTTCTGCACACATTGTGCAGCGCACTGCGGCCCCTGTGTACAGATATGGAGGCGTGTTTTTCCGGCAGCCGCGCATACGGCATCCTGAATTTCCCGGAGGATCGCCGTGCCGCTGTTCGCAAGCGGGTTAAGTCCGTGATGGACGAGCTTTTGATCCAGATCGGCCTGTTCGAGAATACCGAGCTGACCATCGGCCTGGGAAAGGCGGTGGAACGCACAGAGGACTTGGGGCTCTCCCTGCAAAACGCAGAGGTCGCGGTGGAACAACGCCTGCTGGACGGCACTGGAAAAGTGATCGAAGAGATACCGCAGGTGGAAAAATTTGATGCGGACAGCCTGCTTTCGGTGCTCACACGCGAAATCGAATCCGCAATGGAAATACTGGACCGCGATGCGCTCTCCGCGGCGCTGAAAAAATTCCAGCGGGAGGCGCTGGCCGCCCCGGGAATCGATGGGCAACACCTGCTCTCTTTATCCCTCAAGGCGTGCCGCATCTACATGATGGTCCTTCATAAGCATCAGATCCACGTGGACAACGCGGATGAGTTGTACCAACGGTTTTTCCAACGGAGCGACCTCTGTGGCAGCGCGCAGGAGCTCTTTCGGCATCTGTCCGGCATCCTCTGCGAATCGGTCGACGGCATCCTGCAGGATCGCCGCCAGGCGGAAAAGAAACCGGTGCGCGCCGCTAAACAGTACATACAGGAACACTACATGCAGCCCATCAGCCTGGAAGAGGTCGCGGATTTCGTGGGCTTCAACGCCTCCTATTTCAGCACGCTCTTTAAAAAGGAGAGCGGTAAAAACTTTTTGGAATACCTCTCCGAGGTACGTATGAACCGCGCCAAAGAGCTGTTGAAACAGACCAACCTGACCGTGGCGAACATTTGCAGCCAGGTGGGCTACAGCGATTTGAAGCATTTCACCCAGAGCTTTAAGAAGGTCACCGGCCTGAAGCCGAATGAGTTTCGCAAGCTTTATTCCTAAAAGGCGGTGGGTGCGATGAAAAAAATACAATCCCGCTATCTCTTCGACCGGTGCGTGGTGCTGGTACTGGCGTTGGCCGTGCTGGCCGCGCTCCTGCTTGTGGCGCTGGCGGTCTATATCGCGGAGGAACCCTGGGCTGTTTGGGCGGTATTGGGCGGCGCGGCGCTGTTGGGCGGCGCGCTATATCTGGGATACCGGTGGGTCTATCTCCCTTTCCGCGAGACAGAAAAAATGCTGAATCTGTTTGTGGACGGCTATTCGATGAACAGCCTCTACGAACTGCGCTATCCCATGAGCCCGGGGATGTATCGGGCGTTGGAAAAGCTGCACGGTATGCTGAACACCAGCGAGCTGATCAACGCGAGCAAAAAGCAGGCGCAGTATCTGGCGCTGCAAAACCAGATCAACCCGCATTTTCTTTACAACACTTTGGAGGGCATCCGCGGCGAAGCGCTCACCGCCGGCCTGGACAACGTGGCCAAAATGACCGAAGCGCTCTCCACCTTTTTCCGCTACACCATCTCCAACGTGGAACAACTGGTCACATTGGAGGATGAACTGCGCAATATCGAAAACTACTATATCATCCAGCGCTACCGCTTTGGGGAGCGCATCAATCTGAGCATCGACTACGGGGATGAGGACGAGCGCGACGAGCTCTGCAAATACCGCATGCCAAAGTTGACGCTCCAGCCCATTGTGGAAAATGCGATCATCCACGGCATCGAGTGCAAAATCGGCCGTGGCAACATCCGCATCAAGGTGGAGTCCACCGCCAAACGCCTGATCATTACGGTCTCCGACGACGGCGTCGGTATGGACGAGGCGCGCTTGCAGCGGCTCAACCGGGAACTGGAAACCCCCTCCCTTGACTTTGTCAATCCCGACCGCGAGAAACGCGGCGGCATTGCGATCATCAATGTTAACAGCCGTATCCGCCTGCTGTTTGGGGAACAATACGGCATTACCATCTACAGCACGGAGGGCGTCGGCACGGACGTGGAGATCACCCTGCCGCTCGTCACCGGAAAGACCAAGGATTACGCGCAATGAAGAACGAGATTATGCGGCTGGACCGCGTCACCCTGATCGAGGACGGCGTCACCCTGCTGGACGACCTCAACCTGCACATCTTTGAGGGCGAGATCATGGGGCTGGTGTGCATCAACTCCAATGGGCAGGATGCGCTGGTCAACCTGCTCTGCCAGAACACGCCGATCCATTACGGGTATGTCTATTTTGAAGAACAGCTGGTCAACAGCTACCAGCACAGCTCTATGGAACCGAACCGCGTGTCCGTCATTGAGGAGAAGAGCCATATGGCGGAGGACCTCAGCGTGGCGGACAATATTTTTGTCCTGCGGCGCGGCTTTAAAAAATATCTGATCGATCCGCGCACGCTGCGGGCACAGCTCTCCCTGTTTACCGAGGGGCTGGACATCGAGATCAACGCGGGCGAACTGGTGGGCAACCTCACCCATTTTGAACGCTGCGTCGCGGAACTGCTCAAGGCGGTGATCACCGGCGTGAAGCTGGTGGTCCTGCGGGACATCAGCAATTTTCTCGGCCCCGCCGACCTGATCCACTTTGTGCGGCTGCTGCGCCATTATGCCGCCGAGGGGATTTCATTTTTGTACATCTGCAACCATCACGAGGAGACCTTCCGCATCTGCAACCGCGTGGCCCTGATGGAAAACGGGCGCGTGCGCAAACAGCTCTCACGCGAAGATTTCCGGGACGAGATCGTCATGCATTATTCGTTCGATTTCCGGCACTCCCTCGCGCCGCCCATGGAGGCTGACCAGCGCGGGGGCATCCTGAAATTCCGGCATCTCTTCACAGACCATATCCACGATATGAACTGCACCATTGAAGAGGGCGAATGCGCCGTCCTACTGGACAGCAACAGCCTGGCGCTGAACGACCTGGTGGAGCTGATGGCTGGCGACCTCCTGCCGCAGACGGGAAAGATCCTGCTGGAGGCCCGGGACTGGTGTTCCAACCGCAAGAGGCTACAGCCGCAGGTCAACTTTATCCGGGAAAACCCCACCCAGACCATGCTGTTTCGCGAGATGTCATATCTCGACAACCTCTGCTTTGCCATGGACCGGCGCTGCCCCACTCTGTGGATGAGCCGCCGTATCAAAAAGAGCATCGTGCGGGAATATGGGCCCTTGATCGGCGATGATATCTACGCGCAGGACATCACGCACCTCTCCCCCTATTCCCTGTACAGCCTGATCTACTACCGCGTCCATCTGTACCATCCCAAGGTCGCCTTTCTGATGCAGCCGTTTGCAGGGGCCGATATGTACCTGCGCCGCCATTTGATTCAGCTCATCAATCAGCTCCGCGCGCGGAAGATCACCGTGGTGATCCTGGCGGTCAGCCTGTCGGACTGCCTGCTGGTGGCGGACCGCTTGCTCATGCTGGAGGACGGCCATCTGCGCAAGGAGTATCGCAGGGATGAGTTCTCCCTGCTCACCTCTGCGTCGGGGCGCGCGTATCCGTCCTTTCTGGAAGAGTGCACGGAGGAAGCGGACTCCTTTGACGGCCCGCTCCCATATGAACCATAGAACGAGCGGTTTCTTTGGCCGTTTTACGGGGCCCTATGGTCCCAGCAGGCGTGAACATGTCCACGAATGATAACTCAATTGAAAAAGGGTGCTGAACGGCACCCTTTTTTGATGTCCACCTTCTTGTTCAGCCACATTCTCATACACATAATCTGCCTAAATATTGTCCAATCAGTACGCAAAATGAATTCACAACGCACAAAACTTCCAAAAGGAACCCCCCACAAGACCAAACGCAGCCCCCTTATGTTTCAAAAACGACGATGCTATAATAAAACCATCGTAAAGACAATTGACAAATGGAACAGGACGGCTCCTGTAGGACGGAATCCCTCACAGAACCGGGGCGTTCCAGGAAAAGATAGGTGGATTTGATGCAGGAATATATCGTTGAACTCGACCACATCAACAAATCCTTTCCCGGCGTAAAAGCGCTGGATGATGTGTCCCTCAACCTGAAGGCGGGCGAAGTGCTCGCGCTCCTGGGCGAAAACGGCGCGGGCAAATCGACGCTGATGAAAATTCTCAGCGGCGTGTACACCCGCGACAGCGGAGACATCACCCTCTTCGGGGAAAAGGTCGACGAGCTCACCCCCAAAAAGGCACAGGAGCTCGGCGTTGCGATCATTCATCAGGAGCTGAACATGTGCGGGCATCTGACCGTTGCGGAAAACATGTTCCTCGGTCGTGAAAAGCTCCGCTCCGGTGTCCTTAACGAGCGCGACATGCGCAAAGAGGCCTCCGACATCCTCGGCAGCCTCAACATCGACATCGACCCGGACACCATCGTCGGGGATTTGCCGGTCTCCAAACAGCAGATGGTAGAAATCGCCAAGGCGCTTTCCACCAATGCAAAAGTCCTCATCATGGACGAACCGACGTCGGCGTTGACCTCCAAGGAGATCGACGACCTGTTCGTAATCATCCACAAGCTGCGCGCCGCCGGGCATGGCATCATTTACATATCGCATCGCCTGGAAGAGTTGCAGCACATCGTGGACCGCGTGACCATCATGCGCGATGGAAAATACATCACCACGATGAATTTTAAGGATACCAACATGTCCGAGATCATCGCCTACATGGTTGGCCGCGAGATCAAAGAAAAATTCCCCCGCGTCACCTGTGCACGCGGCAAAAAAATTCTGGAGGTCCGGAACCTGAACGCGGGCCGCTTGGTGCGGGACATCAACTTTGACCTCTACGCAGGTGAAATCGTCGGCGTCGCAGGCCTGATGGGCGCAGGCCGCACAGAGACCACCCGGGCGATCTTCGGCGTCGATCCCAAGGACGGCGGGGAAATCATCCTGGACGGCAAGGCGGTCAACATCCACAAACCCATGGACGCGATCAAAGCCGGCATCGTGCTTGCGCCGGAGGACCGCAAAAAGGACGGCCTGTGCACCAAACTGAGCATCCGCGACAACATCGCGCTGCCGAACCTCGACATCCTGTGCAACAAGTTCGGCGTTGTCAGCCGCAAAAAGGAAGCCGAGATGGTGGAACGCTCCGTCAAGAACCTGACCATCAAGCTGGCGAGCGCCGAATCTGACGCGGGAAGCCTCTCCGGCGGCAACCAGCAGAAGGTGGTCGTCGCAAAATGGCTGGCGCGGAACTCCCGCGTGGTGATCTTCGACGAACCGACGCGCGGCATCGACGTTGCGGCAAAGGTTGAAATTTACAACCTGATGAACCAGCTCAAAAAAGAGGGTATCGGCGTCATGTTCGTATCCTCGGAAATGCCGGAAATCCTCGGCATCAGCGACCGCATCCTGGTCATGTGCGACGGACGGATCACCGGCGAGTTCATGGCCGGCGAAGTCACCCAGAACCAGATTCTGGAGTGCGCCACCCGCTTTGAAAACAAGCTCGGCCAGAAGGCCGGCGCTTAAAGGCTTATAAAATCAACATTTCAGAATTGGGGAGAGACAAACATGGAAAACAAAGCAAAACAAAACCCCTTTAAGAGGCTCCTCGCCATCCGGGGAATGGGGCAGGTCATCACCGTCACGGGCGGCCTGATTATCCTCTGCATTGTATTCGGCGTACTGAACCCGATCTTCTTCTCCGGCCAGAACGTGGCCAACCTGCTCCGTCAGATCGCACCCATCCTTCTCATCGGCGTGGGCCAGTCCTACATCCTGATCACCGGCAACATCGACCTTTCAATCGGCTCCGTGGTGGGCATGAGTTGTATGATCTCCGCCACCTTAATGACCAAGGGCATTAACCCATGGGTCGCGGTCGGCATCACCTTCGTCTGCTGCATTCTGGTGGGCGTGCTCAACGGCATGCTGGTTGCCAAATGCAAGCTGCCTCCCTTTATCGCCACGCTGGGCACCATGACCATCGCCCGCGGCATCGCACAGATCGTCAACAACAACTACAACACCGATTCCATCGGCGACGCGGCCCAGGGTTTCCGTGATTTCTTCTACTATGGCAAGTTCCTCGGCATCTACAACACCATCTGGATTGCCGTTGTCCTCTGGGTACTGTTTAACTTCCTGCTCAGCAAGACCCGCACGGGCCGCCACATCTATGCCGTCGGCAGCAATGTGGAAGCCGCCCGCCTCTCCGGCGTCAACGTCGTCGCCAGCACCACCAAAGCATACGTTGTCAGCGCCATCTGCGCCTGCGTGGTCGGCCTGATCATCTGCGCCACCAGCGGCATGGGCACCATGGACGCGGGCAACACCTATGAAATGTACGCGGTTGCCGCATCCGTCATCGGCGGCGTATCCACTCTCGGCGGCCAGGGCATCCTGCTCGGCACCGTCATCGGCGCTTCCATCTGGGGCGTGCTCCAGAACGGCCTGCAGTTTGCCGGCGCGCCGGTCGCTATCCGCAACATCGTTATCGGCATCATCGTTGTGATCTCCGTCCTGCTGGACGTTGTGGTCCGCAGCGGCAAACCGAGGAAGAAGAAGGAGAAGTCCTCTTCCGATTCCAAGAACGTAGGAGTTAAGGCGTAACGCTTTAAAATGTAGACGCTTTAAACAATATCAAATTATCATCAGGAGGAAAGAATCATGAAATTCAAAAAAGTCGTATCCATTTTCCTGTCTTGCGCACTGATGGCCGGTATGATGGCCGGCTGCGCAGGCGACGCACCGAGCAGCACCCCCGAAAACAACACCCCCAAGACCTCTGACACAGGCAAGCCGGACGAGGCTCCTGCAGGCGGCAACCACAAGGTTTACCTCATCACCATGGACCAGATGGACCAGCACTGGGTCAACGTGGACGGCGGCTGCAAAAAGGCCGTTGAAGAACTCGGCAATGTGGATTACACCTGGCTGGCACCGGACGTAAAGGACGACGCAAAGCAGATTGAATGCGTAAACAACGCAGTTGCAGGCGGCGCGGAAGCCATCCTGCTGGCTGCAAACGGACCGGACGCCGTTACGGCAGCTCTGAAAGAGGCCGACGCGGCTGGCGTGAAGATCGTCTATGTCGACTCCGCCGCTGATTTCCCGGGCATCCAGACCCTCGCTACCGACAACAAGGCTGCCGGCACCACCGCTGGCAAAGAGATGATTAAGGCACTCGAAGCCGCCGGCATCACCGAAGGCAAGATCGGCATCGTCAACGTCAACGCAGCGACCGCTTCCACCGTTGCCCGTGAAGAGGGCTTCCGTGCAGCGTTCGAAGGCTCCAAGTTTGAACTCCTCGAGACCCAGTACGGCGAAGGCGACGCGGCTAAGTCCAAGGACATCGCTGCAAACTACATCACCCAGGGTTGCGTCGGCATCTTCGGCGCAAACGAAGGTTCCACCGTCGGCGCGGGCAACGCCATCCAGGAAGCTGGCCAGACCGTCATCGGCGTTGGCTTTGACAAGTCCGACACAATCCTCAACCTGATCAAGAACGGCTACCTGCTCTGCACCATGGCGCAGAACCCGGACGTGATGGGCTATGAAGGCATGCAGACCGCTGTGAAGGCTCTGAACGGCGAAGATGTCGGCGAGGACTTCATCGACACCGGCGTTTCCGTCATCAACAAGGACGCTCTCTAATTTCCTATTCACCATTGCTTATAAATCTTCTTCTCTAAATCCTCTTTCAACTTTCTTTCTAAAAAAGGCGGCTTCCGGAATCGGAGGCCGCCTTTTGTGTCTACGGCGTAATCTGCCGCGGTGCGGGCTTTGGGCCTTCCCTTTTCCCCGCCCGGCGCAGGATGCGGCGCCATTTCCATAGAATCCCAATTTTTTTGATGTGAAGGAGGTCCCTTATGTTTGCAATTGGAATCGACGTGGGCGGCACAAAATGCGCCGTCTGCCTCGGCAAATTATCGCCCGGGCATGTGGAAATATTTCACAAATGCGCGCCCCGGCCGACCGGCTCCGTCCTCCCGCAGGAGATGCTCCGCCTGCTGGTGGAGGACGCGCGCGAATGTATTGCCCGATCCCCGGAGCCGCCGGTGGGGATCGGTATCTCCTGCGGCGGCCCGCTGGACAGCCGGACGGGCCGCATCCTCTCCCCGCCCAATCTGCCGGGCTGGGACAATATCCCCATCGTGGACTTTCTGCGGGAGCGCACCGATCTTCCCGCCTGGCTGTGCAACGACGCGAACGCCTGTGCCCTGGCGGAATGGCGCTTTGGCGCGGGGCAAGGCTGTTCCAGCATGGTCTTTCTGACCTTCGGCACCGGGCTGGGCGCGGGCCTGATTCTTGACGGGCGGCTCTACGCCGGGGTCAGCGACATGGCGGGCGAGTTGGGGCACATCCGGCTTTCTGAACACGGCCCGTCCGGCTACGGCAAAACCGGTTCGTTCGAGGGCTTTTGCAGCGGCGGCGGCATTGCGCAGCTTGCCCGGACGCTGGTTCTGCGGGAGCAGCAGAGGGGGAACAAGCCGCCCCTGTGCCCCACCCCGGACGGGTTAAACGAAGTGACCGCCGCGGACGTAGGGCGTGCCGCACAGGCAGGCGACCCGCTGGCGCTCGAGATTTTACAGATTGCCGGGGAGCAGCTTGGCAGGGGGCTGTCCATCGTGATCGACCTGCTGAACCCGGAACGCATCGTGATCGGCAGCATCTTCGCCCGGTGCCGGGAACAGCTCTGGCCCGCCGCGGCGCGTATGATCGAGGCGGAGGCCCTTCCCGCTGCGCGGAATGCCTGCACGGTGGTACCGTGTGCGCTTTCGGAGTCGGTTGGGGACATTGCGGCGCTCACCGTGGCGCTCTATTATTATGAAAAGGAGACAAGCATATGAAACTGCGTACACAGCAGATCACACAGGAATTTTACCAGCTTCATCCGGACCTTCTCTTCTTACAGGAGGCGCTTTCCAAGGCCCTTGGCCTGCTTTTGGAGGCCTTCCGCGCAGGCGGCAAGCTGCTGATCTGCGGCAACGGCGGCAGCAGCGCCGACAGCGAGCACATCGTCGGGGAACTGATGAAGGGCTTTTTGCTGAAACGCCCGCTTCCGGAGGAACAAAAGGCGCGCTTTGCGGCAGCGTTCGGTGCGGACGGCGCGCAGATGGCGGAACACTTGCAAGGCGCGCTGCCCGCGGTCTCCCTTTCGGCGCACACCGCCCTGGGCACGGCCTTTTCCAACGATGTGGACCCGGGACTGGTCTTTGCCCAGCAGGTGATCGGCTACGCCCGCCCGGGGGATGTGCTGCTGGGCATCAGCACCTCGGGCAATTCGAAGAATGTTTGCGCGGCGGCGATGGCCGCGCGCGTCTGCGGGGCCAAGGTGATCGCGCTGACCGGGCAGGGCGGCGGCGACCTGGCGGCGCTGGCGGACTGCGCGCTCGCCGCGCCGGAGACGCGGACGTTCCGGGTGCAGGAGGATCATCTGGCGATGTATCATTATCTGTGCGCGGCGGTGGAATCGGAGCTGTTCGACGTGTAAGCCGTCTTAAAAGAGGCGATGCCGCAATGAATGGATGCGATATAGTACCGGCCTAAAAACAGAACCGAGATGACGGAAAGCCCCCTTAAATTGCTGGTGCGAAGGGAAAGCGCACATACAATTGCTCGGGGATTCGCACTAAAAATGGGGCAAAAATCAGAAGTATCGATTCTAAAATAGAAACAACTAAAATTCCACTTGTTATTTTCCAGTGAACATGCTTTAATGAGAGTGGATAGCAGCAAAAATGGTTGTCTGTTATTGCTGTCATGGCCTTACATGGGGCCATGTGGATTGAAATTTTCAAGCGCGTATCAAAACCATATCATCGCCGAGTCATGGCCTTACATGGGGCCATGTGGATTGAAATCGGAGAAATCCCCGAAGAAGCCATTGCAGATACGGTCATGGCCTTACATGGGGCCATGTGGATTGAAATTATCTCGCCATGGCAAATCCAGCCCTTTGACTACGTCATGGCCTTACATGGGGCCATGTGGATTGAAATTGTTATGCTTTGGAGGAGATGCTATGACGATGCCGTCATGGCCTTACATGGGGCCATGTGGATTGAAATCCCAGCGTTACCGGATGCATCCGAGTTAACGATGTCATGGCCTTACATGGGGTCATGTGGATTGAAATAAACAGGTTATAACCGGCGCCGCGGATTACAATGTCATGGCCTCACATGAGGTCATGTGGATTGAAATCGCGATCACCTGTCCGTACATGCGTACCACCTCTCGTCATGGCCTCACATGAGGTCATGTGGATTGAAATATAAATAACTCCGTCCCTTTCTATAGTTTATTATGTCATGGCCTTACATGGGGCCATGTGGATTGAAATTAAAATAAGAGATAGGATTTCCTCGAAATCCTGGTCATGGCCTCACATGGGGCCATGTGGATTGAAATAAGAAGAAAGTCCCTGTACTTCCTCCAGCTTTTAAAGTCATGGCCTCACATGAGGCCATGTGGATTAAAATTTGGCGGTGAAGAAGCGGTTGTCTTTCCAGAGCGCGTCATGGCCCCGTGTGGGGCTGCGTGGGTTGAAATGGTATTTGGCCAATGTTGGCAAACTCGTCAATCAGGCGTGACCCCGCGCGGGCGACGGGGCCAAACCCGAACAACTGGCAAACAGAAAAAGAGCTGGATGCAAAACATTTGCTTTGCATCCAGCTCTTTTTGTTTGACCAAAGCGCCGTTTCATTCCGCCGCGCCCAGTAGCGTTGCATGGAGGCTTTGGCCCTTTATCTCATGTCAATATTATTCACCTATTTTATCCTCAGAAAAATAAAACGTTTCCAACAACTTCTTATAGCAGAAGCTGCACAGGGCCTTTTCGTTAAAAAATCCCAGCCCGCTACTTTTGCCGCAAAAGACACACCGGGCCGGCGCTTTCTTTATCACGATTTTTTTCCCTTTGATTTTCATGGAGAGTCTTTCCTTCTCCGAGATTTGCAGCGCTTTACGGTACTCCGACGGAATGACAACCCTTCCCAGCTCGTCGATGGTGCGATACATGTATTTCACTTCCTTTTATT
>DBFXIC010000290.1:0-3575 GCA_048455095.1 Anaeromassilibacillus sp. | reverse complement strand
GGTCTATTCCAGAAGAGCGGTGCAGATTGGCTGGACGTGGACTTTTCCACATGGAATGGAAGCTCTGGGGAACAAGAAGCGTTTGCCTTGCTCAAGACAGGAATTTTGGAGCGCCGGGAGTTGGAGTTTTGCTATTCCAATAGTATGGGGGAGACAGCTCTACGCCGTGTAGAGCCCATGAAATTGTATTTTAAAAATAGCAATTGGTACTTACAGGCATACTGCTTGAATAAGAAGGCATTCCGGACGTTTAAAATTTCCCGTATGCAGGACGTTCAATTGACGGACAGACTCTTTGACCGAAGAGAAGAGATGCTGCCCGACCTGACAGTTCCATCCTGCCCGCCAGAGCGTATGGTTTCGCTGATTTTGCATTTTTCTCCGCAGATGGCGTTTCGCATTTATGATGAATTTTCGGCCGAACAGATCCAGAAAAATTCAGATGGGAGCTTTACTATTTCTGTACAGTATCCAGAGGAACCCTGGCTGATCGGCTATTTGCTATCTTTCGGAGCTTTTGTCGAGGTGCTTTCTCCGCCGGAAATGCGGGAGCGCATTGCACGTGACGCGCGGCACATTTTGTCCCTTTATCAAAAATAGAATAACGTTGCAAATCTTATATGACATGCTATTGTCTTATTTAACCGGTTATACTGGAGATAACAAAAACGGGAATACCCGGGAAAGAAGGAACATACATGGATTATGAGGTTGTAACATTGCAGGAGAAAATCGTTGCTGGGCTGGCGGCGCATACGAGTAATACGGACCCGGAGATAGGAAAAAAGATCGATAGTTTGTGGCAGCAATTGTTTAGTGGCGGGCAGGAAAAGCTCTCTGACCGAAAAGGTGAAACGGTCTACGGCTTGTATACGCATTATGAGACTGGTGTGGAAGGGGCTTATGATGCAGCGGTGGGCTGTGAGGTTGCACATGCGCAGGGACTTCCTGAGGAGTTTCAAGCCTTTGTTATTCCCGCTGGTCAATATGCCAGATTTACCTTCCGCGGAGATGTCACAGAAGACGTGGGCGGTTTTTGGGCGGAAATTTGGAAAATGCCCCTGCCGCGCAAGTTTACCTGTGATTTTGAGGAATATCCGCCCTGCGAGAATTGGGACATGCACAACGCAGAGATCAACATCTATATCGCGTTGGCAGATTTCTGTCAAAGCTGCGGTATGCCAATGACGGAGGACTCCCTGCGCGGGACAGAGGCGGATGGCACGAAGAGCGCAGATTACTGCTGTTACTGCTATGAAAACGGCGCCTTCAAAGCGGACTGCACAATGGAGCAGATGATCGATTTCTGCCTGGATGTGGAGAAGGATTCCGGTATGTACGAGGATCGTGAGGAAGCGAAAAAAGAGATGATGGCGTGGTTCCCAGAACTTAAGCGCTGGAAAAAGAGCTGAAAACCTGATGAAAATCTTCTTGGCTCTTTTTGAGACAAACAATATGCGTTAATGCCTTCTTTCTTGCGCTGATGGATTGTGCGTCCCGCGGCGGATATGATAAGATGAATAAAAACAGAAAAAAGGAGCGTAAGCCATGAAGTCTTATCGTAAGGAACTGTGGTTTCATTTGCCGAAGCGGAGAGGACTGGTCAATATCACGCCGCAGGTAGAAGAAGCGTTGCGGGAGAGTGGGATTCAAGAAGGCCTGGTGCTGGTAAACGCCATGAATATCACCGCCAGCGTCTTTATCAACGACGACGAGTCAGGCCTGCACCATGATTATGAGGTGTGGCTGGAAAAACTGGCGCCGGAAAAACCGTACGATCAATATCGTCATAATGGATTTGAGGACAATGCCGACGCGCATTTGAAGCGCACTGTCATGGGGCGCGAGGTAGTAGTTGCGGTTACAAATGGCAAGCTTGACTTTGGTACTTGGGAGCAGATTTTTTACTTTGAGTTTGACGGCAAACGGGATAAGCATGCATTGATTAAGATTATTGGAGAATAACAAAATGGACCGACACAGAATTCTGTGTCGGTCCATTTTGTTTGTTATTTCTTCTCACAGCGAATTTCATGGGGAGATTCACCAAAATACTTTTTAAAACAATAGCTGAAATAATGAGGGTCCGTATAACCGACTGCGTGGGCGACTTCCAACACTTTTTTGTTGCTGGATAGCAACAGCTCCTTTGCATGCTCCATGCGGATTTGAATGAGCATGTTGGTAAAGGATTCCCCTGTAGCCTTCTTAAAGATACTGCTGAAGTAATTGGGGCTGATGTGTAGGTGTTCGCTGACCGCTTTTAACGAGAGATCGGGATCTTCATAGTGTTTTTTGATGTAGCTGTATCCTCTGGATGACAGGGAAGCGTCGCTATTGTGTGCTTGATATGCAATATAATCCATCACGTTATAGCAGAGGCGGCGCAACCACGCGCAGATTTCCTCCGGAGATTCTTCACGAAAGATATCTGTCATCAGAGAAAGGTTGTGCTCCACATTCAGATCAAATTCCGGCACCAGCTTTTTGGCAGACCGGGCGATGATAAAGTAAATCTGTACCACCTGCATTTGGCAATCCGACAGCGAATACTCCGGTGCCGCCATGTCCTGAAACACTCGCTCGATCCATGCGGAGGCAGCCTCCTTATCACCGGAGCGGATGATGTCATAAAGAGCGTCCTCTCGCTTTCCGTCAAAAAGAGAATTTAAAACCTCCATACGTGCCAGCGGTCGATCATCCAAAGATTGATGGACATCCCGCATCACTTCTTTAAGTTCCTGTCCAGAGACCGGTTTCACCAGATACCGCTCCGCATGGCATGCAACGGCCTCTTGCGCCCAGCTGAAGTTCTGTTCTGCGGTTAAAAAAATCACCTTGGTCAACGGGCTTTTTTCATGAAGTATTTTTGCAAGGGAAAGCCCGTCCAGCAGAGGCAAGCGAATATCAGTTACCAGGACGTCAGGTTTTAAAATTGATGCCGCCTCGCAGGCCTCATGGCCATCCTCCACACTGCTGATGATCTCGAATCCCAATTCCTCCCAGGGAAGCATCTGATAAATGGTTTTGGCATAATTTTGGTCGGCATCTGCAATCATTACAGAATACAAGCAGCTTCCTCCTTTGATCGTTCAACGGGCACAAAAGTTGCGTGGAGAAATACGCAACTTTTGCTGGAAAGCCCGGTAATGTGCATTGTATCACTTTATAAAAATCGGTTAATTGTAAAATAGAATGTTCCAATGAAAGTATATAATAGAAAGGTTCGTATAAAATGCAACCTTTATTATGGGATTTTCCATCTAAAAGCGCCATAAGTGAAAGCAATATTTAATAGTAAAATCCATGAAGCAGTTTTTCAGGGTTTGGGTTCCACAAAACGGCAAATGTTTCAAAGCTGTACATTGACATGAACATCGCGGTGAATCAGGAGAGGAAACGGTCCTATTAATCTAGAAAAAACAAGTTAGGAGCATCCCGCTTCGTTCGCTTGCTTTTGCTGCAAAAAGCGCTATAATAAACAGGAAAATGGATGGGGAGAGGATCACGTTGCCAAAGCTTTATTTTAAATATGGAGCGATGAATAGTTCCAAATCGGCGAATGCGCTGATGGT
>DBFXIC010000289.1:0-3968 GCA_048455095.1 Anaeromassilibacillus sp. | reverse complement strand
CCTCAACGGCATCCCGTATATCACCTGGCAATTCCTCTCCACGCCGTATTCCGAGATGAACCCCGCGCTCAAGGGGATCCTGCCCATGCTGATCAACACGCTGTACATCGTCGTCATCACGCTTTTGATTTCGGTGCCGATCGGCCTTTCCTCCGCAATCTATTTGACGCAGTATGCCAGGCAGGGGAAGTTGGTCAAGGCGATCCGTTTTACGACCGAGGTCCTTTCCGGCATCCCATCCATCATCTTCGGCCTGTTTGGTTACACGGTGTTTTGCATCCTGTTCCGCCTGCAGGTCTCCATCCTTGCGGGCTGCCTGACCATGACCATCTGTATTCTTCCTACAATCGTGCGCACCACGGAGGAGTCCCTGATGGCCGTCCCCGCCAGCTATAAGGAGGGCGCGCTTGCGCTCGGCGCGGGAAAATTGCGCGTGATTTTGGGGATTGTACTGCCGTGCGCCATGCCCGGCGTTTTGACGGCGGTTATTCTGGCGGTGGGCCGCATCGTGGGGGAGAGCGCCGCGCTTTTGTTTACCTCCGGTATCGGTTACAGCATGCCTAAAGGATTCTTCCGCCAGATCATGACCAGCGGGCGTACGCTCACACTGCACCTGTACCAGACCGCGCGGGAGGCGTCCACGCCGGACGCGATGAACATCGCCTTTGGCACCGCAGCGGTGTTGTTGATCCTGGTGTTTTTGTTGAACTGCCTGACGAAAGTGGTCGCCAAAGCTTTAAAGAAGGGTTGAGAACGGATATGGAAATGGGAAAGAGCAAAATAGTTATGCAGGGTCTGAACCTGTACTATGGAGAGTTTCACGCGCTCAAGGGCATCGATATGGCGATTCCCGCCAACCAGGTCACGGCGTTTATCGGCCCATCCGGCTGCGGCAAATCCACCTGCCTGAAAACGCTGAACCGCATGAATGATCTGGTGGAAAATTGCAAGATCACCGGGTTGGTGACGTTGGACGGCGAGGACATCTACGACCCGCGCACCGATGTGACGCTGCTGCGCCGCCGGGCGGGCATGGTGTTCCAAAAACCGAATCCCTTTCCGATGACCGTGTACGACAACATCGCCTACGGCCCGCGCGTCCACGGGATCAAAAATCGCCAAAAGCTCGATGAGATCGTGGAAACCTCTCTGAAAAATGCAGCCCTCTGGGACGAGGTAAAGGACCGTCTGAAAAAGTCGGCGCTCGGCCTATCCGGCGGCCAACAGCAGCGCCTGTGTATTGCGCGCGCCCTGGCGGTGGAGCCCGACGTGATCCTGATGGACGAACCGACCAGCGCCCTGGACCCGATCTCCACTTCAAAAATCGAGGACCTGATGGACGACCTGCGCGGGAGATACACTGTGGTGATCGTCACGCACAACATGCAGCAGGCGGCCCGCATCGCGGATCGGACAGCATTTTTCCTGCTGGGCGAACTGGTGGAATATTCAGATACGCTTTCCATGTTCAACAAACCGCAGGACGAGCGGACGGAGCGCTACATCACGGGACGTTTTGGCTGATGGTTCTTCCCCCGCGCGGGGGATTGGTGTATAATACAAAAATAGGAGACGACGATTATGCCGAGAAAATTGTTTGACCGCGAGATCAACGAGCTGATCCACCGCATGACGAAGCTGGGCAACACGGTAGACGGCCGCATCCAGGCGACGATCGACGCCCTGCGGATGCTGGATATGGAAAAGGCCAAGTGGGTGGCGACCAGCGACAACGAGATCGACAGCGAAGAGCATGCGATCGAGCAGACCTGCATGAACCTGATCGCCTTGCAGCAGCCCATTGCCAGCGACCTGCGTACCATTGCGGCCTGCCTGAAGATCCTGACCGACATGGAGCGGGAGGCGGACCAGTGCGCGGACATCTGCGACATCCTCACCATTGCGGAGCTGGACCGGAATAGCCTGGCCTTGGCGCATGTGGTGCAGATGCTGGAGGCGGCGCATGAGATGTTCCGCGGCGCGCTGGACGTCTTTTTGAGCCGCGATGTAGAGACGGCGCGCAAAATCTGTAAGGCGGACGACAATGTGGACGCAATGTTTTCCCGCATTGTGCTGGAGGTCTGCAACATCATTACAGAAACGCCGCAGAACGTCATGTGCGACGTGGATCTGATCTTCATCACCAAATATGCGGAGCGCATGGCGGATCACGCGACGAACATCGCGGAATGGGTGATCTACATGGAGACGGGCGTCCACCCGGAGCTGAACACGAAGTAAACTATGTGGCGTTCCGCTTTGCGGCGCACAAAAATTTAAACGAGTTTCAATATACACCATCTGCGGGCGGCAAGTGGGCGGCCCGATTACATAGCGGCGCACAAGGCGCAGAGAAAGAGAGGGGCATTTTATGCCTTTGGTATACATTGCGGACGACGAACCCAATATCCGTCGTCTGGTTTCCTTTGGCTTGAAGGACAGCGGATTTGAATCCGCGGAGTTTGCGGACGGCGAAATGCTTTTGGCGGGTGTCAAGGCGCGCAGGCCGGACGCGATTATTCTGGATTGGATGATGCCGCCGCCGGACGGGCTGGCAGTCTGCCGCACGCTGCGCGCCAGCGAGAGTACCCGGGACATCCCGATCCTAATGTTAACCGCGCGCGGTGAGGAGATCGATAAGGTACTGGGATTGGAGCTCGGCGCGGATGATTACATTGTGAAACCCTTCGGTATGAAAGAGCTCTGTGCGCGTGTGCGTGCGGTTCTCCGCCGGACGGAGCGCGCACAAGAGCCGGAACAGGCATTGGAGGCCGGGCCCCTGCGCGTGGACATCGCGCGCCACACCGTTGCAAAGAACGGCGCGAAGCTTGAGTTGACGGCCAAAGAATTCGATCTGCTGGCCATGCTGATGAAAAATCGCGGCAAGGTGCTCACACGTGACAGCCTGCTCGACAAGGTGTGGGGCGTGGAATATTTCGGCGATACGCGCACCGTGGACGTCCATGTGCGCTATCTGCGGCAGAAGGTTGAGGACGATCCGGATAAGCCCGTCCTGATCCAGACCGTGCGCGGCGTGGGATATAAATTTGCGGAATAAGGTTCGGTCGGCATGCCTTTGATGGTATGCCGTTTTTTGTATTTAGGACGATGGGTGCGCGCCCAGAGGGGGAGAGAAACGATGAAAAAACGAATGCTGCTGTGCAACATTGCGATCATTATTGTGGGCTTTTTCGCCGCGTTTCTGACGGCGACGCTGCTGGTGCAGAGCCAGTACGAGAAGGAATTTATCAAACAACTGGATACGGCGTTGGTTGTGCTCTCCACACAGACACAAGCGCTGGAGGAGGACCCTCACGCACTGGCGGATCATCTGGGGGATGTGCTGCGGGAAGCGGGGCAGCCGATCCGCATCACGATTCTCGACGAGGAGGGGAATGTGCTGGGGGACAGCGAGGGCAGGGAAATCACGGAGAATCACGCGGACCGTCCGGAGATTGTGGAAGCGCGGGAAAAAGGGATTGGTTACGATACCCGCAGCAGCGCCAGCTTGGGGATTCCATTTTATTATGCGGCGCGGCGTGTGGAGAAGTATTACCTGCGCGCAGCGCTGCCGATGGACGCCCTGCAGGAGACGGTGCGGCGCATGTGGATGGACGCGGCGCTCGGGATGCTGTTCGGCATTTTGATGGTCTGTATTGCGTCAAGTTTTTTCGTCGCATGGATCAGCGGGCCGGTCAAGCGCATGAGCGCGGCGGCGCGGCGGCTGGCGGCCGGCGATTTTTCCAGCCGCGTGGAGGGGGAATTCAGCCACGAATTTGCGGAACTTGCGCAGGTGTTTAACCAGATGGCAGACAACACGGAGAATGCCGTAGGGCTTTTACGCACCAAGCAGGAGCAGCTCGAAGGGGTTTTACAGGGCATGAACGACGGCGTTCTTGCGGTGGATGAACGGGGAAAGGTCCTTTTTCTCAACCAGAGTGCACGGAGGCTGCTGCACTGCCCGGAGA
>DBFXIC010000288.1:0-22070 GCA_048455095.1 Anaeromassilibacillus sp. | reverse complement strand
CAATTGCTGCAGAATTAACACTTTCCTTGCTGCCGTCCTTATCATAGGTAAGATCAGCAGACAAAACCAGCTTCTTCAAAACAGTTGCAGTCGTAGATGTGACATTCTTTGTCTTATCAAAATTATAAGAGTTGCCACTTTTGTTGTTTGCAGCTTTAATATTAAGCTTCAAAGTACCAGCGCCCGTACCAGTATTATAGATCTTAGTAACAGCATCGCCGGTCTTGATCACCTTAATTTTGGAAGTATCGCTTGCTTCAATGCGAAGCGGTCTGTCTTCATCATCCTTATCAACCGGCGCTTCTTCAAATTTAGACTCCAAATTGTCAGAAGTACGTGCAGCGTAAACCTTTACTTCAATTGCATTATCCTCACCAACATTCTCATTGGCGGCCATCTCCAAGCTAGGAATCTTCTTACCAGTCTCAGTAAGATCTGGATTGTTCACATCGGCCACAAAATAGGTACCTTCTTTAATTACATTGATGGTAACTTCCTTCTGGCCCTTCAGGGTAATGTCCTTCTCATCTCTAGTAATAGTAGCTTCACCATAGACCATCAGAGTTTCTGTGCCAGTCTTATCAGTCTTTACGCGAACCATGGGTTCATCGGCATCATTCTTACTGATAGAAACCAAAGAGTCGCCCTTGGCATGACGGACAGTAATCTTGTCCGGATCAACGCGCACATCTGTTTCATACTTATCGGCAGTATCCAACGTCATGTTTTTAATGAGATCCATGAGCGGATATTTTTTAGATGTATCGCTATTTTTGACGAGAGTAACTTCGTCGCTACCCTCAAAGTCTACGCCGCCGGCCTTCTCAGTGGTCTTGGCTGCGAAAGCAAATGTTCCCGAAAAGCTGGACGTAATCAGCGCCATTGCGAGCACTGTTGCGAGAGCTTTTCCTGTAATTTTTCTCATCCTTTTTGTCCTCCTTAAAAATCGTGGTTTGCGTATTTGCGCATACTTAAGAGAAATGAACATAATGAACGTCACGGACATTAACAGGATTAGCCCTTGACTAAGACGGATACGCGGGAGACCCCTCCTAGATGGCGCTAGAAAGACACCCGACACATGCGTCCCTCATATGTTACTTGGATTATAAGATATTTATTTTGCAATGTCAAGTGCGGAAATCACAATATTTCGCGAAAAATTCCGCTTTAAACCCGCATGAGCACTGGATTTTTGCCGTTTTGGAAGCGTTTGCTCTAAAATATTGGCAGGGCTGGCAGTTCCCTGCCAACCGCCGGTTTTCCCGCTGTCCCTCCCTTATAATACCGGCTGGACAGGCAGGTCGTCACACAGACAGGCGCGTTCGCCGCCGTGAGAAACCACGTAGATGCCGCAGGGTGCCGCGCCCTTTTTCTCTCGACAGCGCGGGCACTTGATGGTCAATCCCGCGCCTGCGGGGATGTCGTAACAACAGGCGATGCGGTTGCAGGAGCATCCACTGGATGCATACCACGCGCACGCCGCACAGTTGGTGCAGTGCTTGACCGCCGGCAGATCGATGTATTCCGAGGCGATCTTCCCGCCCTTCTGGTAGTCCCCGTTGCTGATGAGGATGTGGGACGCGGAAATTTCCGAGAGCCAGTGGCTCCAGTGGCTGGCCGTACCGTGGTGCGGCGCTTTTACAATATAATAGTCGCTGTAGAGGCGGTCCGCAACCGCATCCAGGCTCTCCGGGGCCGCGTCGCCCGTCATCAGGATGTCGTCGAGGCTCGCCTCCCGGATGCGGCGGTTGTGGAAGATCACGCTGGCCGCGTTCAGCTCGTCTGAATACGCTGTGGTCGTGATCGGGTCCGTCAGAATCCGCACGACGTCCGGCGCGGTGGGCAAAAGCTGCAAGTCCGGGATCAACCCGTCCACCTGCCCCAGTAGGGCGTCCAGACGGGCGACGGCCTCCTCCTGGAGCGGGGCCGACTTACAGCAGGCCGCATACGCCTTGCAATAGCGCGTCTTGAGCTCCAGGAAACGCCGCGCCGCATCCGGCAAAAACGGAGAGGCGAGGCAGACGTTCAGCTCCTCCACGGCGGAGGAAAAGAGATCGGAAAAGGGGTACCCCTCCCGATCCGGCCAGAGCACGTCGTATGTCACGCCATCGAATAGAAAATTCGAACCGCCCGCAATGGGCACAATCCGGTCCGCTCCCGCCGCCTTCGCCACACGGCTGAAAATGCGCAGCGCGCTCAGGTTGACCTGCGCATAGTCGCTTTGCCGCGGTAAAAACGCGTAGACGAACAACGCGAATTCCATCAGCAAATGCTGGCCTCGCGCATTCGCCGGGGAGACGGGAAGCAGGATGCGGTCGAAATAGCCGCCCCGCTTGGCGAGCATCTGATACAACCCGCAGAGGTGGTCCCGGTGGTAATGCGTGAGCAAAAACTCGCGGCCCGAACAGCCAGAATAGCGCTCCATCAGCGTCGGGTCCACATAGGTGCGGAAGTCGAGATCGCCCTCGCGAATTTTTTGATTGATGCTGCCGCAGTCCACCATCAGGATGTCGTGGTGGGAACCGCCCAAAACGATGCATTCCCCGTACTCCACATTATGTAACTCAAGCCACTGCAAGCCGCATTCCTCCCGTCCCGCTTCTTATACTTCGTCCAGGCCCTGTACTTTCCCGTTTTCAAACAATCCCGTGATGATCGTCCCATTAGGTAACGTAAGCGTTCCCTTCCCATGGCGGAGATCGCCGCGCCACTCTCCCGTGTACAGCACGGCCCCGTTGCGGTATTCCGTGCCATAGCCGTCGCGCTTACCGTCCTTCCACTCGCCCGTGTACAACAGGTTCCCTTCCGCGTCAAACGCGGTCCCGCTGCCCGTCGGCACGTTGTCCTTCCACTTGCCCACAAAAATCGATCCATCCCGGGAACTGAAGGAGATGCCCGACCCGTGACGGAGGTTGTCCTTCCAGTTTCCCACGTAGCAGAGCTTCCCTGATTTATAATAATAGGTTCCAAATCCCTCCCGTTTGTCCTCGTGATAGCCGCCCTCATAGGCAGTATGGCCGTTGGCCATCTCCGTGCGGCCACTGCCCTCGCGCATCCCGTTAAGCAGCTCGCCGAAGTAGGCGTAACTCTCCTCCGCACTGATGATGATCCGTTTAACCGGCACGGCGGCGGGCTTTTGCACCCAACCCGGTTCTGCTTCGCCGTCCAGCATGGACTTCGATTTCAGTTCTGGCGCATGGACGACGATCCCATGCCGGTTCTTCGCCGCAACGGCGTAGCGCTCCGCGTGCGGCGGACGCGTTTCTTCGGGCGGCTCATCCGCCGGCAAGGGTTCCTCCTGGGCAACCGATTCCGTCTCCGCCTGCGCCTTCAATTCCGCCTGCACCAATTTCAAAAGCTGCGAAAGGCCGGAATTCAGCGCCGGAAGTGGCAATTCCTCTTCCTTTGGAACGGGCGCCCCCGGCTTCGTACCGATGGGGGCCGGGCAAGCCGTCCCCCACTGCGCCGGTTGGGGTGCGTCCGCACCCGCGCAGAAGAGCTCGTGATCCGCCGCATAGTCGTCCTCCTGCGGCGAGGATGGTTGATCCAGGGAACTTTCCGAAATAGAGGGCCGTTCGGACTCGGGGGGCGTTTCCAGTGCATGGGGGCCTTCCAAATCAAAGGACGATTCGGATTCCTCCTCCGGCTCCGCGTCGTTGGCTATGTAGGAAAATCCGGCAAAGTCCGGCTCGTCCTCTTCCGTTTGTTCCGGCTGAAAGGAGATGTCCTCGGGGACCGTCTCCTTCGCACGCTCCAGCAACACCGAGCGCAGAGCTGCTTCCTCCACCGTGCAATAGCAGAAATCCCCCGCCGAGGTTTCCGCCCAAATGCGCGGATCGCCCAAACGCGCGTCCGCAAGGCTTTGTTCCGCGCTCCCCCTGCGCAATGCGCACGGAACCAACACGGTGCGGCTGTATTTTCCGGTGTCCGGGTTCCATTCCGTCAGGACCAGCCCTTCCTCCGTGGGAGAAAGCACCGCAGCCGGAAGCTGGTCGCGCCTGCCTTTCATATAATAGGCAGCGCCTGTCCAGTGCAAATCCATTGTAAAATGTGCCTTTTCGATGGTTTCGCCACGCTCATCGAAGCGCGCAAGCTCGTAGCCGTCCTTGCCGCGGAACGCCTGCTGCACCACCCGGCCGTCCCGCTTGACCGACCAGATAAACGCATGGCGCCCAATTTTCCCCCGGTATACGGCCTTCACACCGGAATCGAGGTTTTCTTCTTTGACGGAGACGGTTTTTCCCTGCGTAAAATATTCCCGGCGTGCCTGGCTCAGCAGGGACGGCTTGGCCGCCGGGCCGTCGTAGTCTCTATGGTAAACTGCATAAAAAATAATGTCCGCACCGCTCTGCATAATCTGTCCTTCCTTAACGGGAAAGCTTGCGCTCTCCATTGGTTGATACAGCGTCATTATACACGTTTCCCGAGGGTTCCGCAAGGATTTCCACGGATACTGCGCGACACGTTACATCAAATTTCTTTCCGCTGTAAGATGGAAGGAACCGTTTGATCCCCGGCCGATCCTGTATTATAATAAACAGCATCTTGAATCTTTTACCTATATATAATGGTATCATGTTTTCAATACAGGAGGTTTGCCATGATCCAAGTGCCAAAAAGCCGCATGGACCGGATCGCACCGCTCTTTTCCACCTCTGCGGATACGTTGATCCGCTCTTGTCTGGAAGGGTGCATGGGCAGGGCCTGGGCCGATGATTTCGAACATCCCACCGCTGCAAAAATATGCACCACGGACTTCTGTTTCCTCTCCGGAGATGCAGATTCGCCGGACGCCGGCGCGCTGGCCGCTGCACTGCCGGAAGGATATGCCCACCCCTGGTTTTACGTTGTCCCGATGCAGCCCGCATGGGAGGCGGTGATTGAACGAAGCTTTCCCGGCAGATACACGCCGATCCGGCGATATGCACTGCAGAAAGATGGGGACACTTTTGCGCCGGAGGCCTTAAAGCGCTTTGCCGCCCAGGTCCCGGAGGGATGCCGCATCCTGCCGTTTGACGAATCGATCTATTATTTGAGCAAGCAGGAAGAGTGGTCGTCCCACCTCTGCGCCTGGTTTCCCACCTATGAGTCGTTTCAAAAACACGGGATGGGATTTGCCGCCTTCGACGGGAAGACGCTCGTATGCGGCGCCAGTTCCCATTCCTATTATCAGGAGGGGATCGAAGTGGAGATCGATACCAATCCGACGCATCTGCGCAGGGGTCTTGCCACAGCATGCGCCGCCGCGCTGATTTTGGAGTGCCTGCGTCGGGGTCTGTACCCAAGTTGGGATGCGGCAAATCAGGAGTCGCTCGCGCTGGCGGAAAAACTGGGCTATCGTTTCGACAGGGAATACAAAGCCTATCAAGTTGCAACCTCTATTTAGACAAAAAACTGCGGCGAGCCGGGAATTCAATCCCTAGTCCGCCGCAGTTTTTTACCAATAAAGATTTTTCCAAACAGGGTCTTATGCCTTGAACATGTGCTCCACATTCTGCATGGCGCTTCCGACCGCCTGCATCGCCTTGTGCGCGTCCCGGCGGAGATGGCGGTTGTTCTTCATCATCTGGCTGCCAACCGCGGCGACTGCCACGCTGGCCACAATGCCCGCGCCGATCCCTTTGACAAATCCCATCGTTTCCTTATACATCATATACGACCTCCAAACTGTGTTACATCTTTCCAATAGAGCGATCAGGGAGTTTCCCCGCATTATTTTCCCCTCCTTGCGGTTGAATATCGGTTCCGTTTCCTGTCGGGTTTTCTGCAAAATTTTGTGATTTTGCGCGATCGATGGTATAATGATTGCAGATTTTAACAAAACTGAAATCGGGTTTACCCCGGGGGAGTATGAAAATATGGCAACATT
The DNA here is from genome assembly GCA_048455095.1 of Anaeromassilibacillus sp. Classification (GTDB taxonomy): domain Bacteria; phylum Bacillota; class Clostridia; order Oscillospirales; family Acutalibacteraceae; genus Anaeromassilibacillus. The sequence goes on along the minus strand of DBFXIC010000288.1, from coordinate 16,198 downwards.
AAACATTGTGCTGGTGGAGCCGGAGATCCCGCAGAACACCGGCAACATTGCCCGCACCTGCGCAGCGACGGGCGCACGGCTGCATCTGGTGGGGCCGATGGGCTTTAAAATTGACGACCGCAAACTCAAGCGCGCCGGCCTGGATTACTGGCATCTTCTGGACATCACCTATTACGATAGTCTCTCCGATTTTTTCAGCCGCAACAGCGGCAATTTCTACTATTTTTCAACAAAAGCGCGGCACATCCACTCCGGCGTCTCCTATCCGGACGGATGTTATCTGGTGTTCGGCAAGGAAACTGCCGGTCTACCGGAAGAGCTGCTCTTGCAAAACCCGGATTCCTGCGTGCGCATCCCCATGCTGAACAATCCAGACGCCCGTAGCCTGAACCTCTCCAATTCCGTAGCGGTCGGCGTATATGAAGTATTGCGCCAATGGAATTATCCAGACTTGTTATGCGAAGGGCAGCTCCACCGGCTCTCCTGGGAGTGATGGAAACCCCTGGAAACCGCAAAAATCGGGCCTTCTCTCTTGAAAATAATTCCCATTTATTGTATACTGAAAAACAGCGTAGAAGACTCTGAAAATTCAAATAAAGGAGCGCAAACGTTATGAATTACCTCAATAAAAAAACAGTCGAAGACATCGACGTAGCGGGCAAGAAAGTCCTCGTCCGCTGCGACTTTAACGTCCCGTTCGACGCGGAGGGCAACATCACCGACCCGAAGCGCATCAACGAGGCCATGAAGACCATCAAGTACTTGGTTGACCACAAAGCGAAGGTCATCCTCTGCTCCCATCTGGGCCGCCCGAAGGGTGAGTTCAACATGAAATATTCCCTGGCTCCGGTCGCGGAATATCTCTCCAAGGCACTCGGCCAGGAAGTGAAGATGGCGAAGGATGTCGTCGGCGAGAGCGCAAAGAGCATCGCTGCCTCCCTGCAGGACGGCGAAGTCGAGATGATCGAAAACGTCCGCTTCCATAAAGAAGAAGAAAAGAACGATCCGGCATTTGCCAAGGAGCTCGCTTCCCTGGCGGAAATCTATGTCAACGACGCGTTCGGCACCGCGCACCGTGCGCATGCTTCCACCGCCGGCGTTGCCGATTATCTGCCGGCTGTATGCGGCTATCTGATTCAGAAGGAAATCTCCATCATGGGCGGCGCGCTCACCGAGCCGAAGCGCCCGTTCGTCGCTATTCTGGGCGGCGCGAAGGTCTCCGACAAGATCGGCGTTATCACCAACCTGCTTGACAAGGTGGACACGCTCATCATCGGCGGCGGCATGGCGTACACCTTTATGAACGCGCTGGGCTATTCCATCGGCACCTCCATCTGCGAGAGCGATAAGGTCGAGCTTGCGAAGGACACCATGGCGAAGGCGAAGGAAAAGGGCGTCAAGTTCCTCATCCCGGTCGACAATATCGTCGGCAAGGAGTACAAGCCCGACACTGAGCATATGCTCGTCGATTCCGACCGCATCCCGGACGGCTGGATGGGCCTGGATATCGGACCGAAGACCCGCGAGCTGTTCACCGAGGCCATGAAGGGCGCAGGCACCGTGGTCTGGAACGGACCGATGGGCGTTTCCGAGTGGGAAGCCTTTGCTGAGGGCACCATCGCGGTTGCGAAGGCGGTTGCCGACAGCGGCGCGATCTCCATCATCGGCGGCGGCGACTCTGCTGCGGCTGTTGAGAAGCTTGGCTTTGCCGACAAGATGACCCACATCTCCACCGGCGGCGGCGCTTCCCTGGAGTTCCTCGAGGGCAAAGTGCTTCCGGGTATTGCCTGCTTGAACGAAAAGGACTAATTCTGAGCATCCGCGCCTCCGGCGGGGACTCCCGCCCGCTTCGGGATGGTTTCATCCCGGCCGTGCGGCCCCGCCGGAGGCTTCTTGTTTGACGATCATATAAAAGGAGATAGACATCCATGAATAAAACATTGAGAAAAGCCGTCATCGCCGGCAACTGGAAAATGAACAAAACCCCTGCTGAGGCCAAAGAGCTGATCGAGGGCATCAAGCCGCTGGTTGCGGGTGCCGGCTGCGACGTCGTTGTCTGCGTCCCGTACGTGGATCTCGCAGCTGCCCTGGAAGCGACCGCCGGCACCAACATCGGCGTGGGCGCGGAGAACTGCCATTGGGAGGCTTCTGGCGCATACACCGGTGAAATTTCCGCCAACATGCTCACTGCGATGGGCGTGAAATATGTTATCATCGGCCACAGCGAGCGCCGCACCTATTTTGGTGAGACGGATGTCACGGTCAACAAGCGCGTGCGCGCTGCCCTGGACAACGGCATGACCGTCATCCTCTGCGTGGGCGAATATCTGGAACAGCGCGAGCAGGGCATCACCGCCGAGCTGGTTGCGTTGCAGACAAAGATCGCATTGCAGGGCGTGAGCAAGGAAGAGCTCTCCCGTGTGATCATCGCGTACGAGCCGGTTTGGGCCATCGGCACCGGTAAGACCGCCACGGCGGAGCAGGCAAACGAAGTCTGCGCGATCATTCGCGAGACCGTCAAGGGCCTGTACGACGAGGCCGCGGCAAACGCCATGACCATCCAGTACGGCGGCTCCATGAACGCCAAAAACGCAGCCGAATTGCTGGCACAGCCCGACGTGGACGGCGGCCTGATCGGCGGCGCTTCCCTGAAACCCGCGGACTTCGCGGAGATTGTCAAGGCTGCTACCGAGGGCTGAACCTCCTCCCGGCTTTGAACAGATTAGGAGATCAAACACATGAGTAAAAAACCTCTGATTTTAATGATTTTGGACGGCTTTGGCATTGCCAGCGATTACGGCAATGCCATTAAGGCCGCCGCCACGCCGAATCTGGATCGCGTGTTCAGCAGCAACCCGATCACACAGATCGGCGCTTCCGGCATGGACGTAGGCCTGCCGGACGGCCAGATGGGCAACTCTGAAGTCGGCCACACCAATATTGGTGCGGGCCGCATCGTCTATCAGGAGTTGACCCGCATCACCAAGTCCATCCAGGACGGCGATTTCTTCGAGAATTCCGCCTTTATCTCTGCGGTGGACAACGCCGTCGCCAAAAAGACGGCCCTGCACCTTATTGGCCTGCTCTCCGACGGCGGTGTGCACAGCCACAACACCCATCTGTATGCGCTGGTGGAGATGGCCAAGCGCCGCGGCTCGGAGAAGGTCTATGTCCATGCGCTGCTCGATGGCCGCGATGTGCCGCCGTCGTCCGGCAAGGATTTTGTGGCCGACTGTGCTGCAAAGCTCAAGGAGATCGGTGTGGGCGAGATCGCCACAGTGATGGGCCGTTACTACGCGATGGACCGCGATAACCGCTGGGAGCGCGTGGAGAAGGCATACGCCGCCATGGTGTACGGTGAGGGCATCCAGTGCGCCGACCCGGTACAGGCGGTGGAGGATTCTTATAAAGAGAACGTCACCGACGAGTTCGTAGTGCCGACCGTCTGCGCGCAGGGCGCGGAGATCAAGGCCGACGACTCCATTATCTTCTTCAATTTCCGCCCGGACCGCGCGCGTGAAATCACCCGCACCTTTGTAGATCCGGATTTCAATGGATTTGAGCGTAAAAAGGGCTTTTTCCCGCTTAAATATGTCTGCATGACGCAGTACGATGCGACCATGCCGAACGTTCTTGTGGCCTTTAAGCCACAGAGCCTGAAGAACACCTTCGGCGAGTATATCTCCGACAAGGGCCTGACCCAGCTGCGTATCGCGGAGACGGAGAAATACGCGCATGTGACGTTCTTCTTCAACGGTGGCGTGGAAAAGCAGTATCCCAACGAGGACCGCGTCCTCGTCAACTCCCCGAAGGTCGCCACCTACGACCTGCAGCCGGAAATGAGCGCCTATGAAGTGACTGACAAGCTGGTAGAGCGCATTGAATCCGGTAAATATGATGTGATCATCCTCAACTTCGCAAACTGCGATATGGTCGGCCACACCGGCGTGTTCGACGCCGCCAAGGCCGCTGTGGAAGCGGTGGATACCTGTGTGGGCCGCGTGTTGGACGCCATCTCCAAGCAGGACGGCGTTGCGCTGATTACAGCGGACCACGGCAACGCGGACAAAATGTACGAGGAAGACGGCTCCCCGTTTACCGCGCACACCACCAATCCCGTTCCCTTCTGTGTGGTCGGCTATCCCTGCAAGGCGCTGCGCAAAGGCGGCCGCCTGGCGGATATTGCCCCCACCATGCTGCAGATCCTGGGGTTGCCCCAGCCTGCGGAGATGGACGGCCGTTCCCTCATCGAGGAATAACGCCCTCCGTTTTTTTACTGCGTTTAAGGGGGCGTGAGGAAACAGGCTCCCGCCCCATTCGCGGACCGGAATGTAGCTGGCCGGCAGATGCCGGACGGCGGGTTTTGTTCCGCACCTATGATAAACAATTCGTCCTCCAAACAGCAAAAGGGCGTTTCCCCTGGAATGGGGAAACGCCCTTTTGCTGTTTATGCCTGATTATTTTTTGACTTCCGTTTTCCAGAGGCCATGCAGGTTGCAATATGCATAGACCGCGATCAGCTCGTCGTCCTGCAATGCAAAGGAAGCCGCGGGCTTCTCACCGGGCTTAATTGCCTTGCGCTGCCCGCCGTGCGCTGTCTCCAGATAGATCCAGGCGATGTAGTGTTCTGCCGTAGCCGGATGTTCCACGCTGCCCACATGGACATTGACGATGTTGCCGTCCATTTCAACCACCGGCAAATGCTTCTCCACCGCGGCTTCCATGGTGTTCGGAACCAATTCACTCATCTTTTCGCCACAGCAGACCATCGGCACGCCACCGTTATTGATCAGCCCCACAATATTTCCGCAGTGCTTGCAAATGTAGAATTTCACTCTCTGGTCCATCCTGTTTACCTCCATTCAAATCTCATATTCCCGCGGCTGTTTGCGGTAATGTTTGAAGCTTTCAAAAGCATCCCTGCTGTCGTATAAACCCTACAAACTAAAAATGTTGCGATAACAATCCCATTTTTCGGTATTCGCAGGTCAGTTCCAAGCTTCCACACACGTTCGCATGCCGCAACAAAAATTTTTTGCGGGATGCATGTTTCCCGTACATTTATTATACCCTATGAAACGGAGGCTGTATAGCAGCTCTTCCATATTTTTCATGTTTTTTAAAACTTACGTTTCTGTGACAATTTCGTGCGTACATTGCATTGCCCCCAAAAAGATGCTAGAATAAATGAAAAACGGGAAGGAGTGACGGAATGAGACGGTTTGTGACGTTTTTTTTATGTGTCGTCCTGCTGTTTTCCTGCGCTGGATGCGAGAAAAAAGAGCCCAGCAGTGCAAACAAGTCCTTCCAATACCACCTGACCTCGGAACCAAAGACGCTCGACCCACAGATTGCGGAGGACGAATCCGCTGTAATCCTGATTCAAGCGCTTTTTGAAGGATTGACTCGCCTAGACGCCGACGGCAACCCCATCCCTGGCGTAGCGGAGCGCTGGTCCTCCAATACCGACTATACAGAATTTACATTCCAACTTCGCAAGGACGCGGTATGGAATGATCAAGACGACACCCCGGTCACCGCGGACGACTTTGTCTACGCGTTCCAGCGCGCGCTCGATCCAGCGACCAAATCGTCCACGTGCAGCTCGATGTACTGCATACAAAACGCGCGCGCGATCCATTCCGGCAACTTGCCTGTCGAACAGCTGGGCGTCGTTGCCCAAGATGCGCACACACTGCGTATCACCCTGGAATATGCCTGCGAGGACTTCCCTGCACGGACTGCCTCCGCGGTATTTATGCCCTGTCATGAGAAGTTTTTCAACACAACTGGTGGACGCTATGGATTGGAGCGCACCACCCTGCTCTGCAACGGACCATTCGCCATCGACGGCACATACGGCTGGGAACACGGTTCCTACATCAACCTTCGCCGCTCCGCTTCGTATACAGGCAACAGCAAGCCCTTGCCGTCGGACATCAAATTCAGCATCGGCAACAAAAAAGTGGATGTATCTGATCCGGTTGCATCGTTGAAAGAGGGAACCGTGGACGCCATTGCCATGCCGTCCGACCTGGTAGAGGCGGCAAAGGATGCCGGATGCTCCGTCATCGGCTTCGAGGATACCACTTGGGGATTATGCTTCAATACGCAAAACCAAATCATGAGTAATCTGAACATTCGGAAGGCCTTTACACAGTCCTTCTCCCGCAAAAAAGTGCTCTCCCATCTTCCGCAGGGGACGGCTTCTGCGGAAAATATCATCCCGCCCGATACAAAGCTGTTCGGCAAAGACTACCGCGAACAGGCCGGAGAAGGTTCCTTCTATCCTCAGCAGGACCCTGCCGCAGCGCAATTCCTTGCCGCTGGTTTGCAGGAATTGGGACTTGAAGCGTTGCCAAAAGTGACCATCCTGTGTCCGGACGACCCGGAGGTCAAACTGATGGTCAACGAGATGCTGACCGAATGGAATATACAGTTCGACAACTACTTTAACATGACGCCACTCACGGACAAGGAGTTGTCCAGCCGCATCACTTCCGGAAGCTACCAGATTGCAATCTGCTCGATCACGCCTGAAGCCTCTGGCCCTTTGGCTGTGCTCAGTCTATTTGGCGGCGGTAATCCGGACAATCCGGCAAAGCTCCGTTCCAACGGCTACGATGAATACCTCTCCAATGCCGAACACCAGAGCGGTGCGGAGGCAGCGGCCTCCTGCGCGGCGATGGAGCGCTATCTCAATGAACAGTGCATTTTCTATCCCCTGTTTTACGAAAGCCACTATTTCGCCTCCGCCCCCGGTGTATCCGGAATCGTTTACCATCCCTACGGAGGCGGAGTCGATTTCATCAATGCAGGAAAAGAAAGTTAAGCCGCTATATGGCGCCTAGGTTCCACCATGGCTTCCTCTACAAGGTTTTCTGTGTAGGAATCACATAACACAGACGGCAAAACCGGATCGTTTCGATGGAAACGATGGCGCGTTATTTAATTCTGTTAAGCAGAATCTCTTCAATCATCCCTTCTTAAGGAGTATCCATATGATTACATCTTCCCTGGCCTTTTATCCCTGCCTCGATCTTGCACAGACTGAAGCCTTTTATACGAAGGTTGTGGGATTGCACAGTGTCTTTACATCTAATACCGTGCGTATTTTCTGCGCCGGCCACGGATATTTCGGTTTCGTCTGCTATGGGGACGGCGAAATCCCCCGCAAGCATCTGTGCCTTTCACTCAACTGCGCCAGCCGCGGAGAGGTGGACGCGGAATACCGGCGCATTCTCGCGCTGGGAATTCATCCGTCGGGGGAACCGTCCCGGCACCCCTCCCAGCCGGTGTATTCCTTCTTTCTGGAGGACCCAAACGGTTATACGGTGGAATTTCAAAAAATAGACGGAATAGATTTGCCGTAAATCTTTGACTTTGTCAAATTGGAAACCTGTAGCGCTTTGATCAAATTGTTTGCTATGTTCCCCCATATTCGCATTTTAAAACAGCGCTTACGAACGTATTATTCCGATAAAGTATTTTTGTCCATGAATCGATTCAGCTTCTAAGGAGAAACTATGAAAATTGCAGTGATCTACGCATCGAAATACGGCTCCACAGAAACCTATGCACGTTGGATTGCGGAGGAATTAGACGCCGGGCTTTACCTAGTCAAGGCCGTTTCTGCGGAAATGCTCCAAGATTATGATGCCGTTATCTATGGCGGCGGCCTTTACGCGGGCGGCGTAGATGGCCTGCCCGCAATGGTCAAACAGCTTTCCAACATGCAAAATAAACCGTTTATCCTGTTCACCTGTGGTATCGCAGACCCGCAGGACCCCGAAAATACGGAACATATCCGCAGGGAACTGCGCAAGGTCCTTCCTCCCGATCTGGAGGCGCGGACCACCTTTTTCCATTTGCGCGGCAGATTGAATTACAAGCAGTTAAATTTGGCGCATCGCGCCATGATGGCCATGCTCAAGCGGATGATCCTCAAAAAAGACCCGGCCTCTCTTCGCGCAGAGGATCAGCAGATTTTGGAGACATACGGCAAGGACGTCAACTTTATTGACCGGGCGTCCATTGAACCAATTGTGGCATATGTGCGGGCCTTATAGAATGGTTTGAAGAACCCCTGATGTGAGGAGGCCGATATGATGGAAGAATTTATGGTACATACATGGGACGAATTTATGGGCGTCATTACGGATCTGAACACCCATGCAAAAACGCAGCTCTGGTATCGCGGACAAGCCGACATCGGCTGGAAATTGCTCCCTACGGTAAAACGCCCGCCTTATGACGTTGGAGAGACCGAACAATACCTGACAAATAACTTTTATATTGAGGCCAGCCAGCGTTTGAAAAGTCCTCCCAAAAATAGGGCTGCATGGTTGTCCCTGATGCAACATTATGGTTTGCCAACCAGGCTGCTTGACTGGACGGAGTCTCCCCTGATCGCCCTATATTTTGCCGTTTCCAACGAACAATTTATCGGTAAGGACGCTGCCATTTGGATTCTAAACCCATTGGAACTGAATGCCATGCAGAGTTATGGAAAATATCTGTTTCCTATGGATTATGGGACTCCCTCTAAATTTATCACCCCGGCTTTTAAAAAGCGGACGGAACCCGGTGGCGTTCTCGCCTGTTGTTCTGTAGAAAACGATCTGAGGATGTATGTCCAGCAGGCTGCGTTCACGATTCATTCCTTTCGTGGACCCCTTGAGGAAATGCCCCAAATTGGGCAATGCCTGAAAAGGATGATCGTCCCTTGCCTTCTAAAGGAAAAGTTTGCAATGCAGTTAGCACTCTGTGGATTTAGACTCAGCAATATCTTCCCGGATATGGACCATATTTCCAGTGAACTTCGCAGACCGTACGATCAAATATTCCACCAGAATATTTAACCGAACAAAACACAAAAGCGCCCTCCCATTTTGCTTTACACATGCAGATGGGAGGGCGCTTTATCTTTTGGAAATATATCTGATGGATTATTAACAGACACGCCTCATACGGAGGAACATTTTCGATTTGGTTTTCTCTTGAGAAGCAGCAGATGTTCCATATCTTCAAATAAGGATTCGTCCTGCAATTCCAGCATCATCCATTTCCCATCATGATAGGTTGTGGCTTCATCATAAACCCGCTGCGTTTCCTGTGAATAGCTTTGCCGATCTGCTTCAAACTTTTCCCGTTCGGCCTTTCCCAAGATCACCAGAAAGCCGACGCAATCCTCCCGTGCATACAAGGCACAAAGCGTTTTTCCGCCCCTGCGGTATTTGTATTCATACTGCCACGCCTTACCTCCGGAATTCCAAATACGGTCCATCTCATAGCGCCGCTCAATCAAAGCGCAGAGAGCCGTCCATACTCGATATCGCGTCTCGCCGATCAAAGCGGCAAGCTCCTCCTGTGTAGGGATTTTTTCCAGCATCGGTTTTCCCCTCTCTAGTCATCATCGCTGTTTATTCCCTCGCCAGTACGTGTCCACACTATGCGATTCCATATTCGCTTTGCTGTCTTGAAAAGCGTACTGTCCATCCCGTACAACTTTTTAGCTGCATACTTCCCGTTTGCACGCTATGAAGAAAAATCTTGGAAAGCGAAACAGGATCTCCCCATTCTTTTGTTTTGCATAGTGCGCTTCCAGTTTTGCGAGAATCTCCAGCTCAAATTGCTCCGCTTCGCGTGCGGGCAACACCTGCAAATAAGGCCGTAAACCCGTGCCCCGATACCATTCCAAAATGGCGCGGTGCGATGGAAGCCGGTGGATGTAGGTCGTCTCCCACAGGGTATAATCGTCCGTCCAACTTGCCAACAGGTCCGCATATTCCTCCTGTCTTAGATTGTAGAACTTTCGAGGATGAGGAAAAAAGGGCTTCCAATGTTGGCCTGTTACGCATTTCTGAACGATCTGATGGATGGGTTCCCGGTCGTTCATCGGCGTTTGAATCGCCAGCACGCCACCGGGGTTCAGCAAATCCATCATCTTTTGCAGGAGCGCGGGGTGGTCCGGAATCCACTGGATACAGGCGTTGGAAAAAATCACGTCGAACTGCATCCCAAGGCTGTCCAATCCCTTTGCGGCGTCGCACAACTCAAATTGGAGTGCCGGATGCCGCTCCCGTGCAGCATCTACCATCTCTGAGGAACTGTCGATCCCCAGAATACGCGCGCCGGGAAAGCGCTCCGCCAGCACACGCGTGCTGTTCCCAGGTCCACAGCCGACGTCCAAAATCTGGGCGGGTTCCTTGATCGGGATATGGTTTGCCAAGTCAATTGCCGGCTGTGTGCGCTGCCGTTCAAATTGCAAGTACTGTTCCGCGTTCCAATTCATCATAATTCCTCCCTTTATCTGTTCAGTATCGCGCGGGCATCTTCTCCTTATTCCGGATCTTTCCGCAGTACCTCCCCATTTTTATCCAAAAGAACAGCGGACAGGAAAACCTCCCTGTCCGCTCTAATTTGCAGCATGAATATCCTACATCACATTCCGTAGATTTCTTCCGCGCTCAGGATGGTAATATTGCCAGCCTTGAGCACTTCCACCGCGCGTTCGCTCTCATCCACACGAAGGATCACAAACGCTTTGCCGCGCTCACGGCTGATAAAGGCATACATGTATTCCACGCCGATCTTGTTGTCCGCCAGCACACGCAGCGCCTTGGCGAACTCGCCAGGCTGGTCGTCGATGCCCATGGCGATCACACTGGTGAGGGACGCGGTAAAGCCGGACGCCTTCAGCGCCTCGACCGCCTCCTTCGGTTTGTCAACAATCAGGCGCAGAATGCCAAAATCACTGGTATCTGCAATGGAAACGGCGCGGATATCCACGTTGGCCGCGGCGAGCGCTTCCGTGATCTCCGCAAGTCTGCCGGACTTATTCTCTACAAAAATGCTAATCTGCTGGATCTGCATACCGATTCCTCCCCTTTATATTTTTGTTCGATTATCGATCACGCGCTTGGCCTTGCCCTCTGTGCGCGGGATGGACTTGGGTTCAAGCAGGCGGACCTTTGCGGCAATGTTCAGCGTGGACTGCAGCGCATTGGAAATCTTGTGTTCCACACTCTCCAAACTGCGAACGGTATCGCTGAACATATCAGGTGTCATCTCCACCTGGACTTCCATGGAGTCGAGGTTGTTGACGCGGTCTACGACAATCTGGTAGCTGGGCGCCATGCCGAGCTCCAGCAACACGCTTTCCACCTGGGACGGGAACACATTGATGCCGCGGATGATAAGCATATCGTCCGTACGGCCGCGCGGTTTGCCCATGCGCACCAGCGTTCTGCCGCAGGCACAGGTCTCGTGATTCAACGTGCAGATGTCCCTCGTGCGGTAACGGATCAGCGGCAGTGCCTCTTTACCGATACAGGTGAACACCAGCTCGCCGAACTGTCCATCCGGAAGTTGCTTGCCCGTCTCGGGATCGATGATCTCCGGATAGAACATATCCTCGTTCACATGCATGCCGGCCTGCATCTGGCATTCACAGGAGACCCCCGGACCAGCGATTTCGGACAGGCCGTAGATATCATAGGCGTGGATGGCGAGCAGGCGCTCGATCTCCCTACGCATCTCTTCCGTCCACGGTTCCGCACCGAAAATGCCCGCACGCAGCTTGAGAGTCTTTGGATCGATTCCCATATCGCGTACCGTCTCGCCGATATACATGGCGTACGACGGCGTACAGCACAGGATGTCGGAACCGTAGTCCTGCATAATCTGCACTTGACGCTTTGTGTTGCCGGTGGAAACCGGAATGGCGGTCGCCCCTAGCTTCTCCGCACCGTAGTGCAAGCCCATGCCGCCTGTAAAGAGGCCGTATCCATAGGAAACATGCACATAATCGGAACGGGAACCACCGACGGCCACAATGCTGCGGGCTGCACTGCGGGCCCAAACGTCGATATCGTGCTTGGTGTAACCGACCACGGTCTGTTTGCCCGTGGTGCCGGACGACGCGTGGATGCGAACAAGCTGCTCCTTCGGCACGGCGAACATGCCAAAGGGGTAATTGTCGCGCAGGTCGTCCTTATAGGTAAACGGAAGTTTTACAACGTCGTCGATCGATTGGATGTCACCGGGCAAAAGACCCATCTCGTCAAACCGCTTCTTGTAGAGCGGCACATTCTTATATGCGTGCTCAACCATTTTCACCAGCTTTTGGGACTGGATATAATGCATGACTTCCCTGGAAGCACATTCGATCTCCGGCTCAAAATAGTTCCCCTGCATTTGTCTATCCCCTTTTCAAACGCAACTCCTTTGTTGCTCTATTATTTTGAGTTCATTCTATATACAGAGCAGCTCTGCCCCCATGTGCTGAACCGCTCTGCTCACCGGGGCGGCGTCCGTCCCGGATTTATACGTCCGCGTTGTATCCCAGCTCAAACGCCTTGAGGTTCATATCAATGAACTTCGGCGGGACGGTCTCTTTAATCGTATCGATCCAGACCTGCTTCGGCAGGTCCAGTTTCTTTGCCATGGCGCCGATCAGCACCACATTGACCGCCTTGACGGAACCGGCCTCCTCGGCCATGCCCAGCGCGTCCAGAGCGACCATCTTAACGTCCTTTTCGCGCACCTTACCGAGGATATCCTCCGGATAGTCCGCCACACCTGTAACGACGGGCATCGGGTCCATCTGCTGCGTGTTGACGATCATTGTGCCGTCCGGCTTCAGCCACGGCAGGTAACGCGCTGCTTCCAGCGCTTCAAAGGCCAATAGTACGTCCGCCTCGCCCTGGGCGATGATCGGGGAATACACCTTGTCACCATAGCGCACATACGTCACCACGGAACCACCGCGCTGGCTCATGCCGTGCACCTCGGAAACCTTTACGTCCACCCCCTGGCTCAGCATGGCGCTGCCCAGTACACGGCTGGCCAACAGGGTTCCCTGTCCTCCCACGCCGACAATCATGACACTCTTTACGTTGCTCATGCCTGCACCTCCTGCTCTGTGATCGCTGTCTTCGGGCACAGGGTGGTGCAAACGCCGCAGCCCACGCACTGGGTGCGGTCGATGGCAGCCTTGCCGTTGTGCACACTGATGGCCGGGCAGCCAATGCCCAAGCACGCTTTACAGCCGATGCATTTCTCTGTATTTACCACAAGAGACGGCTTATGTTTTACATATTTCAACAGCGCACAGGGACGGCGGCTGATGATGACGGAGGGTTCCTCCACCGCAAGCTCTTCCTTCAGCGCTGTTTCAACCTCCTTGAGGTTGTATGGGTCCACCACGCGCACACGCTGAATGCCGACCGCCTTGCAGAGCTCTTCCAGGTTGACCGCCGTTGTCGGATCGCCCTTGATGTTGTAGCCCGTGGTCGGATTCTGCTGGTGACCGGTCATGCCGGTGATGGAATTATCAAGGATCATCACGACAGAGTTGCTCTTGTTGTACGCGATGTCGATCAGGCCCGTAATGCCGGAATGGATGAACGTGGAATCACCGATGACGGCCACGCTCTTCTGCTCGGCCTCCTTGCCGCGCGCCTTGTTGTAGCCATGCAGCGCGGAGACAGATGCACCCATGCAGACGCAGGTGTCGATTGCACCCAACGGTGCGGAGGCGCCGAGGGTATAGCAGCCGATGTCGCCGCTAACATAGACTTTGGCTTTTTTCAGTGCATAGAACACGCCTCTGTGCGGACAGCCGCAGCACATGACCGGCGGGCGGCCCGGGGTCTCCACATCGACCTTCTTGCTCTCCGGCACTTCGCCCAGCATGCACTTGCGGATAGTATTCTGGGAGAACTCGTCGCAGCGCGGGAACACATCTTTGCCATGCACGGCAATGCCGTTCTTACGGCAGAAGGTCTCGATCACGTCGTCAAGCTCCTCAATCACGTAGAGGGTCTTCACTTTGGAAGCCAGTTCCTGAATCTTCTTGAGAGGCAGCGGGTGCACCATGCCCAGCTTAAGATAGGAGACCGTGTCCCCCAAAACCTCTTTGGCATATTGATAGACCGCGCCGGCGGCGATCACGCCGACTTCCGCGTGGTTGTCCTCCAGCACATTGATCTCTGCCTCATCCGCCCATGCGGCAAGCTTTTGCAGGCGCTCCTCCACCTTGACATGCTTCGGCTTCGCAAACGCAGGCAACATCACGTTCTTGGCGGGATTTTTCTCGTAGGGCTTGAGCTCGTGCTCCTCGCGCTCGTGCAGCTCCACCGGGCTGCGGCTGTGCGAGATGCGCGTGGTCAGGCGCAGGATCACCGGCGTGTCGAATTCCTCTGAGAGGTCGTACGCCAGCTTGGTGAAGTCGCGGCATTCCGTAGAATCGGCGGGCTCCAGCATCGGCAGTTTCGCTGCGATGGCATAGTTGCGGGAATCCTGCTCGTTCTGCGAGGAATGCAGGCCCGGGTCGTCGGCCACGGCAAATACCATGCCGCCGTTCACGCCGATGTAGCTCATGGTGAAGAGCGGGTCGGCCGCCACATTCAATCCCACGTGTTTCTGTGCGCAGAAGGAACGCGCGCCCGCAAAGCTTGCGCCCGCTACCACTTCCGCCGCCACCTTCTCGTTCGGAGCCCATTCGCAGTAGATTTCATCGTACTCTGCCGCCGCTTCTGTGATCTCTGTGCTGGGGGTGCCAGGATAACTGGACGCCACCCGCACGCCGGCCTCATACACGCCGCGCGCGACCGCTTCGTTTCCCAACAATAATTTTTTCATCGTATCTCTCCTATATATCAGACCTATCCGCCCGCATGGCGGATGAAATTCCAAACAGATATGGTTTTTATTCCTCCGGCTCGTTGCGCAGGTCAAGGACGCGCTTTGCCTTGCCCTGGAAGCGCTCCAGGCTCTTCGGCTCCGCCAGCGTGACCTTGGTTTCCAAGCCGAGCACGCTCTTGAGGCGGTCGTGAATCTTGCGCTGAACTCCTTCCAGCTCACCGTAGCTCTGCAGCAGCTCGCCGTTGTTCAGCTCCACCTTGACTTCAAGTGTGTCGAGGAAGTTTTTCTTGCGCACGATTAACTGATAGTGTGGGCCGACATGCTCCATACCGACCAAAACGCTTTCGATCTGGGACGGAAACACGTTGACGCCCTTGATGATGAGCATATCGTCGGTGCGGCCCATCACCTTATCCATACGCGCGTGGGTGCGCCCACATGCGCACGGCTCGTAGTGGATGCGCGTGATGTCCTTGGTGCGGTAGCGCAAAACCGGCATACCCTCGCGGGAGAGCGTGGTTACGACAAGCTCGCCCACCTCGCCGGGGGCCTTGTGCTCCATCGTGTCGCGGTCGATGATCTCGGGCAGGAAATGGTCCTCCGCGAAGTGCAAGCCGCAACGCAGTTCGCATTCGCCGGAGACGCCGGGGCCGCCCAATTCTGTCATGCCGTAGTTGTCGGTGACAAACATATGTAGGTTCTTTTCGATCTGCGTACGCATCTCTTCGGTGCATCCCTCAGAACCCAGCAGTCCAATCCGCAGCTTATAGGCGCTGGCGGGGTAGGGCGATTCCTTGACCATCTCACCCAGATAGAGCGCGTAGGACGGCGTGGCCACCAGGCCCGTGACGCCGAAGTCGCGGAACATCATCAACTGTTTCTGCGTGTTGCCGGAGGACGCAGGGATGACCGTCGCGCCTAATTTTTCCAAGCCGTAGTGTAGGCCCAGTGCGCCGGTAAACAGGCCGTAACCGAAGGAAATCTGGATGATGTCCTCGTCCGTGACGCCGGAGGCCGCCGCGATGCGGGCAATCAGTTCCGCCCAGGTGTCGATATCCTTCTGGGTATAGACGCCGACCGTAGGTTTGCCTGTGGTGCCGGACGACGCATGGATGCGCACGATGTCCTTCATCGGGCGCGCCATCATGCCGAAGGGATAGTTATCGCGAATATCGTCCTTTGTGGTAAAGGGGATATACTGGATATCCGAAAGGGTTTTTATTTTATCGCCGGTCACGCCGGCCGCCTGTAACCGCTCATGATAGAAAGGGATGTTGTTGTAGCAGTAATCCACCATCTTCTTCAGTTTCTGCAGCTGAAGCGCCTCAATATCCGCGCGGCGCATGGTCTCCACGTCTTTTTGGTAAAACATGGATTGGGTACACCTCCACTACAGCCGTTCCAGAAAGAACGCAATGGAGAAGGAACGTCTTGATCAAGCTGCACAATTGTGTGCAAAATCCCTTTGGATTTCCGGCCCACAGAGTGTTCTCTGCAAAACCGATTCCTGCGTCCATTCCCCTGTTTCCTTTTGACGATGCTGTAAAAT
>DBFXIC010000287.1:0-9860 GCA_048455095.1 Anaeromassilibacillus sp. | reverse complement strand
GGCCCAGTGGGGAAAATCGCACGTCGAATTTCCTTTTATGGCAGTCCGCCTACAGCGAGTATGTCATCATGGATATTCTGTGGCGAGATTTTACCACCGGGGACCTGGATCGTGCCCTGGAGGAATTCGCCAAACGAAATAGGCGCTTTGGAGGGATATAATTGAAATCGAGAGTGGCATCCGGGACCGCTTTAGTTGCCTTTTTGCTGGCAATTGTCTTTTTTAATCAGACGTTTCCCTTGGCGCTCAATTTGGCGATTGCATTGATTTCGGTGATGGGTGTGGTGGAGATTATTTCCGCCCTGGGCATGTCCAAAAACTATGTATTGCTGATTCCCAGCGTTGTTTTTGCCGCTGTGTTGCCGCTGCTTCAGGGCACGTGGCAGCAGGCGGCCTATTATATTTATACCGTTGTGATCTTCAGTGCTCTGATTTTTTATCATCAGATGTTCACTTTCCGGGAAATTGGCGTGGTCTACAGTATGACGCTGTTGATCCCGACCGCTTTGGGGACTCTGGTTGGACTTCGGGCGCTGGGTGGAAACCATGGGATGTTCTATGTCATCATCGGCATCTTTTCCGCATGGATCGCGGACGTCGGCGCTTTTTTTGCAGGGAGCTTTTTGGGAAAGCACAAGCTTTGTCCACAGATCAGTCCGAAAAAGACGGTCGAAGGGCTGGTGGGCGGCTTCGTGTTGGATATGGCCGCCATGTTGGTGTTCGGTTACATCTTTCAGGTGCTGCTTTATTCCTACGAAGTGCAGATTTCGTATCTCTCCCTGTTCCTCATCGGTCTGATCGGCGCAGCCCTCTCTGTGATCGGGGACTTAGCGTTTTCTTTGATCAAGCGCAGTTGCCATATTAAAGATTTCAGCGAGATCATCCCTGGGCACGGCGGGATATTGGACCGGTTTGACAGCGTCATTTTTGTTGCGCCGTTTGTGTATTTTGTCGTGCAGTTTTTGCCAATCGTGATATAAAACGAGAGAACGGTTCATAATACTTCATAGGGGCGGCCGGAGCGAAATTTTGCGCCCGGCGCGCCCTTTGCCCTGAAAGGGGAGCTTTGATGAAACAGATGCTTTCGATATTGGGTTCTACGGGTTCCATCGGTACACAGACGCTCGACGTTGCACGCCGGCTGGGCCTGCGCGTCTGCGCGCTTGCTGCGAATCGCAATGTGGAACTGCTTGAAAATCAAATTAGAGAATGGAAACCGCAACTTGTTGCGGTTTTTGACTTAGATGCGGCTAAAAAGCTTCGGCTCGCTGTTGCAGACACTCCGGTGCGTGTGGTGCAGGGGATGGAGGGGCTTTGTGAAGCCGCTTCCATTTCTTCTGCGGATGTGGTATGCAATTCCGTGGTGGGGATGGTGGGGCTGCGTCCGACTCTTGCGGCGATTGCCGCAAAGAAAGACGTGGCGCTGGCAAACAAGGAAACGCTCGTGGCGGGCGGTGCACTTGTGATGAAAGCAGCATGCGAGGCCGGCGTCCAAATTTTGCCTGTGGACAGCGAGCATTCCGCGATCTTCCAATGCCTGCAGGGTTGCCCGGAAAAGAAAGCGCTGCGCCGTATCATTTTGACCGCGTCCGGAGGCCCCTTCTTTGGCTGGACGCGCGAGCAGCTCAAGGACGTCACGCCGGAACAAGCGCTCAAACATCCCAATTGGGACATGGGCGCGAAGGTGACCATCGACTCCGCGACTTTGATGAACAAAGGGTTGGAGATTACGGAGGCGTACTGGCTCTTCGGTGTCACGCCGGAGCAAATCGATGTGGTGGTGCACCGAGAGAGTATTGTTCACTCGATGGTCGAATACGCCGACTATTCGGTCATTGCACAGCTCGGCGTGCCGGATATGCGCATTCCCATCCAGTATGCGCTCACCTGGCCGCAGCGCATGCCCTCCCCGGTGGAGCAGCTCGATCTTGTAAAATGCGGGAGCTTGAGCTTCTATGAGCCGGACGAAGAAACCTTTCCCTGTTTGCGCGCCTGCAAGCATGCCCTACTGCGGGGTGGCCTGGCGTCTACAGCGGCAAATGGGGCGAACGAAGAGGCCGTCCGGCTGTTCCTACAGCATCGGATTCCGTTCCTGCAGATTGGGGAACTGGTCATGCAGGCGATGGAGCATCAACCGGATGCACAGGTTACATCCGTTGAAGATATATTGAATGCCGATCAAGCGGCGCGCGAATTTGTGCGTTGCACGGTGAAAGGTTGAGGTGATTGTTATTTTACAGGTTTTATTGGTGATTATTGCGGTCCTGCTCTTTGGGTTTATTATTTTCATCCATGAGTTCGGCCACTTTATGACAGCGAAGCTGAGTGGCGTACGGGTGAACGAATTTGCAATCGGAATGGGCCCCACCTTGTTCCGGTTTCAAAAAGGGGAGACGACCTATGCGCTCCGTCTGTTGCCTATCGGCGGTTTTTGTGCCATGGAGGGCGAAGACGAGGATAGCGATGACGAAGGTGCATTCAACAATAAGCCGATCTGGAAGCGCATTCTGGTCGTCATCATGGGCGCGGTGATGAACGTGATACTCGGCCTTGCACTGATGATGATTCTTTTGGTGCAGCAACCCGCGTTCAATTCCACGACCATCGGAGAGTTCCAAGAGGGCGCGGCTACGCAGTCGGCCGGTCTGCAGGTCGGGGACACGTTCACCAAGGTGGACGGCTATAAGATCAGCACCGACCGCGACCTCAGCTTTGCGCTCGCAACGGCCAATCCGGATTCTGTGGATATCGAGGTCGTCCGCGACGGGGAAAAGTTGAGTTTTCCGGACGTGAAATTCAACACGAAGGACAACAACGGTAATAAGATCCTGATGCTGGACTTCTATGTGAATCCGATCCAGAAAAATGTCGGCACATTGATTGTGAAATCCTGGCAGGATACGGTTTCCACTGTGCGTATGGTATGGTACAGTCTTGCGGGACTGGTGACGGGCAAGTTTGGCTTGAACGACATGGCAGGCCCGGTGGGAGCAGCCAGTGCGATCGGTGAGGTGGCCTCCCAGGGATTACAGCAGAGCTTTGGAACGGCAGTCAATAATATCCTATATATGATGATGATTATCACGGTCAACCTCGGCGTGGTGAACCTGCTTCCGTTCCCGGCACTGGACGGTGGACGCCTGGTGTTCTTGTTGGTGGAAGCGGTGCGCCGCAAGCCGGTCAATCCCAAGTATGAAGGATGGGTAAACGCCGCGGGCTTTGTCCTGCTGATGTGCCTGATGGTGGTCATCACGTTCAGCGATATTCTGCGGCTGGTCACAGGAAAGGGGATCGGCGGATGAAACGGCAATCGAGACAGGTCTTCGCGGGCAAGATTGCGATCGGCGGAGGTGCGCCCATCAGCGTGCAGTCGATGTTGAACGTACCCGCTTCGGATATTGCGGGCAATGTGCGGCAGGCGGTGGAGTTGGAGCGCGCGGGGTGTGAAATCCTCCGCGTGTCTATTCCGGATCAGGCGGCTGTCGCGCTGATTCCCGCCATCAAAAATGCGGTGCAGATCCCGCTGGTGGCGGACATCCATTTTGACTACCGTTTGGCGTTGGAATCCGCAGCTGCCGGGATCGACAAAATCCGCATCAATCCCGGCAACATCGGCAGCGATGACCACGTAAAAGCGGTGGCAGACGTTTGCAGACAGAAGCGGATTCCCATCCGCATAGGCGTGAATTCCGGCTCCGTGGAAAAGGAAATTCTGGCGAAGTTTGGTGGCCCCACGCCGGAGGCGCTGGTGGAGAGCGCTCTCTACCACGCTTCCCTGCTGGAGCGCTGTAATTTTACGGATATTGTCCTCTCGATCAAGTCGTCGAGTGTGGATACGATGATCCGCGCGTATGAGCTCTGCGCGGAAAAGTGCGATTATCCGCTGCACCTCGGTGTGACGGAGGCGGGCACGGAGCGGATGGGGCTGATCAAATCCGCCATCGGAATCGGCTCGCTTTTGCAGCGCGGCATTGGGGACACCATCCGCGTTTCCCTGACTGCGGACCCAGAGAAAGAGATTGCCGCAGCCTTTGATATTTTGAAGGCGCTGGATCTGCGCAGGGAAGGGATTCAGTTTGTCTCCTGCCCCACGTGCGGCAGGACAAAAATTGATTTGATCTCCATCGCGGGCGAGGTGGAACGCAGACTTTCCGGCTGTAAAAAGAACATCAAGGTGGCGGTGATGGGCTGTGTGGTCAATGGGCCAGGAGAGGCGCGTGAGGCAGATATTGGCATTGCGGGCGGCGACGGCGTGGGTCTCCTGTTTAAGAAAGGGGAGGTCATCCGCAAGGTTCCGGAGGGTCAACTGGTGGACGAGCTGGTGAAAGAGGTGGAGGCGCTGTGATAAGGCGCGTGAAAATGGATGCATATAGAATGAATGATGCTTCGGAGGATGTTGGAACTTGAAAACATTTGGTGAATTTTTTGGCCCTTACATAGAGCTTTCCGGTTATCCGGAGAGCATGCATCAGGGGGAGTTGACCGGCCTGCAGATCGACACGCGCAATCGCATACTGACGGCAAAGGTGGCGTTTCCCTCTCTAGTGGACCGCAATACGCTGTTCCGTGCAGAAAAGGAGATCGCCGCGTGTAAGACGTTGCAGCTCCACCGCACGGTGCTCAACCCGAAGTTCCCGCAGGAGAGCTTCAGCGTGGAATATTATCCCAACCTGGTGCAGGAGCTCAAGCGGCGGGACGCGAGCATCAACGGCACGCTGAACCAGTCCACCGCGCGGCTGGAGGGGGACAAGTTCATCGTGACGCTCAGCCATGGCGGAGGAAATCTACTGCTTTCCCGTCATGCGGACCGCATGCTTTCGGAGATCATCCGGGAGGAATTCGGCGTTTCGGTACAGGTGGAGTTCGATGGTACGCTCACGCTTGAGAGCGACAGTGTCACCTATATTGAAAAGCAGAAGCATCAGGAGGAAACAGTCCGCCGGGAGGCGGTTGTCAGGGAAGTCCAAGAATACGAGCAGAGCATGGAGGACCGTCCCGCTCCGAAGAAAAAAAATAAACATGTCAGCGTGCGTACGCCGGAAACCATGCTGCCGTCTATCCTGCCGGAGACGGCGAGGGAGCTCTACGGAAGACCCGCGAAGGCGAAGCCCATCCCGATCAGCCGCATCACACCGGACATTGGCAGTGTGACGGTCTGGGGCGAAATTTTTTCCGTGGACTCCAAGCTGACGCGCGACCAAAACCGAAAAATATATTCCATCAATATCACGGACTATACCAGTTCGATCACCCTGAAAATCATTGAAATGGTTGCACAGTGTAAAATGTTGGATACACTGAAAAAGGGCATGTCCATCATCGTGCGCGGCGATGTGGAATACGACAAATACGACCATGAGATTGTATTGCGTCCCAAGGGGATTTCCACTGTGGAGCAGCTCAAAGTGGTGGACGACGCGCCGGAAAAGCGCGTGGAGCTGCATCTGCATACCAACATGTCCAGCATGGACGGCGTCAGCGGCGCCGCCGATCTGATCAACCGCGCGTATGAGTGGGGACAGCCCGCGATCGCCATCACGGACCACGGCGTCGCGCAGGCGTTCCCAGACGCCATGAACGCGTTGGAGCGCATCACGGGCAAGGGCGGCAAATTTAAGGTCATCTACGGTGTGGAATCATATTTTATCAACGATATGGTGCCCGCTGTGACGGGCAATTCTGAGAATACCTTGGACGACGAATTTATTTCTTTCGATATTGAGACCACTGGATTGAGCCCCAACAAGGAGCGCATCACGGAAATCGGCGCGGTGCGCATCAAAAATGGCGAAGTGGTGGACAGCTTCGATACCTTCGTCAACCCACAAATTCCGATTCCGGCAAAAATCACGGAGCTCACCGGCATTACGGACGAGATGGTGAAAGATGCGCCACTGGAAAAGGAAGCGCTGGAACAGTTTTATGCTTTCTGCGGCAAGGACGCCGTCCTGCTCGCACATAACGCGGAGTTTGACACTTCGTTTATTCGCATCGCAGCGGAGCGCTGCGGGATGGACTTTTCCTATACCTATATCGATACGCTCCCCATCTGCCGGGCGATGCTCAAGGACTTGAAAAATCACAAGCTGGATACCGTGGCGAAGCATTTAAAGCTGGACCCGTTCAATCACCACCGCGCCTGTGACGACGCGGCTGTGCTGGCAAAGATTTTCATCGTTCTGATGACGCGGCTCAAAGAGGATACGGGTGCGAAAACGGTCAAGGACATCAACACTTCCCTGGCAGGGGGAGACCCGAAAAAGATGCGTCCGTATCATCAGATCATTTTGGTCAAAAACCAGACCGGCCTGAAAAATCTGTACAAGTTGATCTCATTCTCACATCTCGATTATTTCTTCAAAAAACCGCGTATCCCGAAAAGCGTGCTGACAAAATACCGTGAGGGGCTGCTGATCGGCAGCGCGTGTGAAGCGGGGGAACTCTATCGCGCCATCTTTAACAGGCAGCCGTGGAATACCCTCTGCGACATTGCGAGCTTTTACGATTACTTGGAAATTCAGCCCTTGGGGAACAACCAATTCATGGTGCGCAACGGCGATGTGCCCAATGAGGAAACGCTGCGAGAATTTAACCGCACGATTATCAAGCTGGGCGAAAAACTCAACAAGCCGGTGGTAGCCACCTGCGACGTTCATTTTATGGACCCGAAGGACGCGGATTACCGCAAGATTCTGATGGCCGGCCAGGGCTTTGACGACGCGGACCAGCAGGCCCCGCTGTATATGCGCACCACCGCGGAGATGCTGGAGGAGTTCGCCTATCTCGGCAAAGAAAAGGCGTACGAGGTTGTGGTGACCAATACGCAGAAGATTGCGGACATGGTGGAGCAGGTGCGCCCGATTCCAGAGGGCGTATTCCCGCCGTTCATCGACGGCGCCGAGGAACAGCTGAATGAAATTTGCTGGAAGCGTGCAAAGGAGATCTACGGAGATCCTCTGCCGAAGATCGTTCAGGACCGCTTGGAGAGGGAACTCGGTTCCATCAATAAGCACGGCTTCTCCGTGCTGTATATGACCGCACAGAAGCTGGTCGCGGACTCCGAGGCCCACGGCTATCTAGTCGGTTCGCGTGGTTCCGTCGGTTCTTCATTTGTCGCCAGTATGTCTGGCATTTCGGAGGTCAATCCGCTCTGTCCCCACTACATCTGCCCGAACTGTAAGAACAGCGAGTTCATCGAGGACGGCAGTTATGGGTCGGGCTTCGACCTTCCACCGAAAAAATGCCCCAAGTGCGGCACAGATTACAACCGCGACGGTCATACCATCCCGTTTGAAACCTTCCTCGGATTCGACGGCGACAAGACGCCGGATATCGACCTGAATTTCTCCGGCGAGTATCAGTCCGGCGCGCACCGCTACACAGAGACGCTGTTCGGCAAGGACCACGTGTTCAAGGCCGGTACCATTGCCACAGTGGCGGATAAGACGGCCATCGGCTTTGTCAAAAAGTACGCGGAAGAGCGCAACACCGTCATGCACCGCGCGGAGGAACAGCGGTTGGCCATCGGCTGCACCGGCATCAAGCGTACCACAGGCCAGCATCCCGGTGGCATGGTCGTCGTGCCGAAGGGGCACGACATCTACGAGTTCTGCCCGGTGCAGCATCCGGCAAACGACCAGAATTCCGACAACATCACCACACACTTCGACTTCCATTCCATCCATGATACGATCTGCAAGCTGGACGAGCTTGGACATGATGTTCCGACCATCTATCACTATTTGGAGGAATACACAGGGATCCCCGTGATGTCCGTCTCGATGAGCGATCCGGATGTGATGTCCCTGTTTGAATCACCGGCGGCACTGGGGATCACCTCGGAGGACATCGACTGTCAAACGGGTACGTTCTCCCTTCCAGAGCTGGGCACGCCGTTTGTGCGGCAGATGCTGGTCGATGCAAAGCCGAAGACCTTCTCCGACCTGTTGCAGATTTCCGGCCTTTCCCACGGCACGGACGTATGGCTTGGCAATGCGCAGGACCTCATCAAGAACGGGACCTGTACCATTTCAGAAGTCATTGGTACACGTGACAGCATCATGACCTACCTGTTGCTGAAAGGTCTGGAACCGAAGATGGCGTTTAAGATCATGGAGATCGTGCGTAAAGGTAAAGCGCCCAAACTGCTGACCGACGAGCACAAGCAGGCGATGCGGGACCACAATGTGCCGGAATGGTATATTGAATCCTGCATGAAGATCAAGTACATGTTCCCGAAGGCGCATGCCGCCGCCTATATGATTTCAGCCCTGCGGCTGGGATGGTACAAGGTCCACACGCCGGTGCAGTATTATGCAGCCTATTTCAGCGTGCGCGGCGAGGATTTCGACGGCGCAACGGTGGTGCAGGGGCGGGAGGCCGTGCGGCGCCGCATGAACGAGATCAGCATGAAGGGCAAGGAGGCCAGCAAGAAAGAAGAGGATGCGTTCTCCACCTTCCAGATTGCCAATGAGATGCTGGCGCGCGGCATCGAGGTGCTCCCAGTCGATCTTTACAAGTCCGATGCAAAGAAGTATCTGGTGGAGGATGGAAAAATCCGTCTGCCGTTTTCCTCCCTTGCCGGTGTGGGTGAGGCTGCTGCAAATGCATTGGCGGAGGCGCGGGAAACGGGTGGGCCGTATATTTCGGTCGACGATTTGCAGGCGCGTGCAAAGGTATCCAAGTCGGTCATCGAGATGCTGGACCAGGCGGGCTCCCTGAAGGACTTGCCGAAGAGCTCTCAGATGACGCTGTTTTAATGGCCGGATGAGACGATGAAATGGACGGGCGTTAAAACGGTTTATCAAATCCTTTGCGGTTACATGAAACGGTTATAAGGAGAAGCATATGGAACAAAAACTTCAGATTGCATCGACCGCTCGTATAGCACGCGGTGCGATTCTTGTTGGCAATGTGACCCTCGGAGAACAGAGTTCCGTGTGGTATAATGCGGTTGTGCGCGCTGATAATGAGCCCATTACGATCGGCGCACGGTCGAATATCCAGGATTGTTGTGTACTGCATGTGGATGAAGAAAATCCCATCCAAATTGGGGATGGCGTGACCGTGGGGCACGGTGCAATTTTGCACGGTTGCACCATCGGAGATAATTCTCTCATCGGCATGGGCGCGGTGGTGCTCAACGGCGCGCGGATCGGAAAAAATTGCATCATCGGCGCGGCGGCCTTGGTGACGCAGGGGATGGAAGTGCCGGACAGCTCCATGGTTTTGGGCGTCCCGGCCAAGGTGCGCCGGCCTCTCACGGAGGAAGAGATAGAGGGCAACCGCCGCGCGGCGGCGGAATATGTTGATCATTTGAAAAATATATGATGAGAGGTTTTGTATGGAAAGAAAATTTTTTTTGAGCCATGCAAGCACAGATAAGGCACTGGTGGAACATGTTCTTGACTTTTTTGGTTCGGCCATGGATATAAGAAGAAGTGAGATTTTTTGCACTTCTTTAAAAGGAACGTTACCTCCTGGTGAAAATTTTATTCCGATTATAAAAGAAAATATAAAAGATTGCCGAGTAGTGATATTCTTAATTACCCAAGCGTATTTGGAAAGTCCCTTTTGCTTGGCAGAATTAGGTGCAGCGTGGGCTTTGAATCAAAAAATCTATCCACTACTGGTTGCACCTGTTACATATCAAGATTTAGAGCGAACGCCTTTAAAGGGTGTTCAGTGTTTAAAGTTAGACTCAAAAGAGGATATGGGAGTTCTGTATGATTATTTTATAAAAAATATGTTTGTACAGACTGATGTGTCTAGATTTAATAAAGAGTTAACTCGCTTCCTTATGCATATATCACAAGAAACAACCAATTCACCGAAACTAGAAGATCTAGCGATATCTCAAG
>DBFXIC010000286.1:0-4457 GCA_048455095.1 Anaeromassilibacillus sp. | reverse complement strand
GGATATGACAGCGTTGAAAATATGCTGATGCCTGTCGTAAAGGATTATACGAAAGCAATTGGCGTACTTGCTGCTTTAGCTGTAGAAATTGAAAAAAGGTATGAGCTTTTTGCCGAAATTAAAGTACGGAACATTGAAAGTTATAATGAGGCAGTGAACGAAGTTTCTGGGGCCGAGTTGATGCCTCATATTCTTGTCATAGCTGATAGTTTTGATATTGTTTTAACGGCACATAGAGATGAAGCAGAAGGTTACATAGAGCGCATTACGCAGGCTGGTAGATCGGCGGGAGTACATCTTCTGCTAACCACGCAAAGTGTACCGGGCAAAAATTTTTTGTCACAGTTCCCGAGTAAGTTATGTTTTAGGATGCCCGAAAAGAGCGATAGCAAAAAAATTTTGGGAGGTACGGTATCTGAAAAACTCCTCAATGAAGGCGAAGCAATATTTTACTCGGCTGGAGTATTTCCGCGTGCGCTGGTAAAAACAGTTTTTAAAGAAGATTCCACTATTGATAATTTGCTGGAAGAAATCAAAGGGAAATCAGCCGCAAATTATAGTGAGAGTTTTATTCAAGAGATTAATAGGTATGCTGCGCCGGTGCAGAGTGAAGAAGTGGAATATGATGATAGCCAAGACCCAATGCTCAAAGCGGTTGTAGAGGTTGTCATCGACGTGGGACAGGCGTCTACTAGCCTTCTGCAGAGGCGATTCAAATTGGGCTATGCACGAGCAGCCCGCATCATGGACGAAATGGAACAACTCCACATTATCGGCCCATATGAAGGCTCGAAGCCCCGGCAAGTGCTCATTACTCGCCAGCAGTGGATTGAGATGATAATGCAAGAATCGCACAACGAAGCGTCACCGCAGGATGAAGATGTTCCCAAAAATCAATTGGCTGTTGAAGCGGGCGATTGCGATGAATCGCAAAACTCTCGTTGTGCCACTCAGTTGACATTGCCTGGAGAAGAAGAAAACTCGACGCCTCCCCGATTGTCGTCTTTTGATGCGCCAAGCTACGCGGAGAATCGTCACACAACAGAAAAGAACAAGCCAAAGAAGCGCTACACATTGCTTCCCACAATAAAGTCATGCGATAGCATGACAGGAGAGCAGTTTGAGCACTTTTGTGCATCGCTTCTCCGGGCGAACGGTTTTCGCAACGTAAAAGTGACGCAAACCAGCGGGGATTATGGCATTGACGTGCTTGCTCAGAAAGGCATGGACAGCTATGCGATTCAGTGCAAGCGCTACACTTCACCAGTGGGCAATCATGCAGTACAGGAGGCGTTTTCCGGCGCTGCGTATTATGGAAATCGAACCCCTGTTGTGATGACAAATCAGGAATTTACTGCGGCCGCCGTTGAAACTGCAGAACGCATTGGCGTTCGGTTGTGGGGGCGTTCTAAGTTGGTACAGATGCGCAGTCAGTGTGCACCGCTTCCGTTCAGAGTAATAGGATCTATCTTTCGCGCAAGCCTTACAGTTTTGAAGCCTGTGTTGCAGGTTTTATTTGGAAGACCGGCGGCTTTTATCGCATCATTCGGCACATTGCCGTTACTATTCGACCTATTGATTCATGGTTACATCGGTTCAGAACCATCAACAAAGGGCTTTTGGTTTGACTTTGGAGTATTAGCTATTGAGTGGCTAGTAGTCCGATATGCGCTTTCTTGGATATGGAAAAAGATTTCTGGCGGGAAATAAAAGGTTCTTTATGTATGGATGCCTTAGAAAGGAAAACGATATGGATGAATTTGCTGCCCGCCCGGTAGCCGATATTCTGGCCCGGTATTCAACAGACAATCAGAATCCTGTGACCATCGACGTTCAGGTGGAAAAATGCCGCGAATGGTGTGAGCGCAATGGTTATCAGGTGGGAAAAATATTCTCCGATGAAGCCGTTTCCGGCATGAAAGAGACCCGTGTCGGTTATGAAGCCTGCATGATGCACTTGGGCATGGGCGGCGCGCAGCTTGTGGTCGTGTACGACCAAAGCCGTATGTTCCGCGAATTTACCGAGTGGTTTCAGTTCCGAAAAGACGTGGATATGCTGGGAGCACGGGTGGCCAGTGTGACACAGCCAATGGTGGGAGGAGATCTTAAAGACCCCGCCGTATTCATCAATGAAGCTGCAACAGCGATGCTCAATCACGCGCAGGTTCTGATAACGCGCCAGAAAACAATAGATGCGCTGAAGCATAACGCCCGGGAGGGCAAATCCTCCGGCGGTAAGCCGCCCCTGGGGTACGATCTTGACAAGGACAAAAAGTATGTGGTCAATGAGCATGAAGCAGGGGCCGTGCGCCTTGTGTTTCAACTATTCGCACGGGGATTCAGTTACGGAGAAATCGTAGACGAATTGAACAGCCGAGGATATCTTACAAAACGAGGCCAACCGTTCGGGAAAAACTCCATTTTTGACCTGCTCAAAAACGAAAAATACATCGGCCGCCTTGTTTACGGCGCCACCAAGGCGCAGGCGGACGGACGCTGGAATAGTCACGCCAAAAGCAAAGAGGACGCTATTGTGGTTGAGAACGGTGTACCGGCTATCATTGAACAAGAATTGTGGGAGCAGGTACAGTCCCGAATCCGAACACGCAAGGGGGCTGGCGGGAGATACAGTGCCAAGCGCGAATATCTGCTCACCGGCCGTGTATTCTGCGGTGACTGTGGCGCCAGCATGGTGGTGATGGGAAGCAAGGCATCCGGTTACCAATACTATGAGTGCAATAATAAAAGGCGTACACATACATGCAAAATGAAAAATGTTCGTACGGAGTGGCTGGAACAGACGGTCGCGGCCAGTATTAAGCAAATGCTGAATGAGCCAGCCAATATTGAAATGCTGGTTGATGTAGCACGCGACCAGGAGCGGCAAATCACTACCGAATACGATACACGTCGCGCAGAGTTGGCGTCCCGGTATACGCGTGTATGCCGCCAACTGGAAAATGGTGTTAACGCGCTTTTGGAAGGCGTGGTCAGCGCGGAGCTGAAAGAAAAGGTCAGGCGCTTGGAAGAAGAAAAGGCAAAAATCGAAGCAGAAACGGCAGAGCTGAATCAATATAAGGGCTATGTAGGGCTTGACGACGCTACGATTCGCCGCTGTGTAGAAAATGTGGCGAAGGTAGATATTGACACACCCGAAGGATTAAAACTTATACTGGCCGTTGTAAGCCGCGTGAATATACGCACAGATACCATCGAGATTAAAACATTGATTTCTACGGATGGGACAGATCCTGACCCAACGAAATCCAGGCCGCAGCACTTGGAGTTGTTTCCTTCAGAAAGCGCAAGCGGTGAAAAGTACCATACAACACCTGAAAACGGGTCGGGTCACCAGATGAAAACCGCACTGTACAGCCAAAAACGGTTGTACAGTGCGTTTTTTTATGCATTTAAAATGCTGTGACAACGAAATGAGAACATCTTTTATGCCCTGTTCGTTTCCGTGCCGGCCAAACAGACCCGCATGGCAGGAAGAAAGGGCATGCTGCTATTTTTTACTTCAATAATTTTCCGCCTTGATTTCGGTATAGCTCTGGGAATGCCCGCATACAGGGCAAACTTCCGGCGAGCATGCGGCATACGTTACGTTTCCGCATACCATGCACACCCACACGGTGGGGCGCCCCTTACAAAAAACCTGGCAGTCCTCAATGTTGGCAGCCAGCTTGTTGTAACGCTGTTCATGCGTTTTTTCAATGTTCCCCACGCGGGTGAACAGTTCCGCCAGCTCCTCAAAGCCTTCACAGCGGGCGGTACGGGCAAATTCGGCATACATCTCGGTCCATTCATAGTGTTCCCCGGCTGCCGCGTCCCGCAGGTTTTCCAGCGTGCCGGGCACTTCGCCGCCGGAAAGATGCTTAAGCCAGATCTCGGCATGTTCCTGTTCATTGCGGGATGTTTCATCAAAGATGTTCCCCATCTGCTCGTAGCCGTCTTCCCGCGCACGCAGCGCATAGATCTTATATTTTGCACAAGCGTGCAGCTCGCCCGAAAATGCGGTCTGCAGATTTTTCCACGTCTGACTGTGTTGCAGTTCCATGGTCAATGCCTCCCGTTATATTGATGTGCCGCAAGACGGCAAAGCGCCGTCAAACCATTGTATGCGGCGGTACCCGGTTCTGACCATGCGCACGGGCACCCTAAAAGGACGGGACAGAAAAAGCCCTGCCAGATCCCAAAAGGATCTGGCGGGGCTTCAGCATTTGGAGCATTGTTCCCGGCAAGCCGCCTCACATCGAAAGAGGCGTTCCTTCGACACGCGGGCCGTCGGAATATAAAAATACGCTCTGCCGTCGTCGGTGCGCAGCAGAGGGATAACGGTCTCCTGTTTATAAGCCTGTGTGCGCTTCCTCAAAATGCTCAAAACGCGGCAGGAATCTGTGATAATGGGGCAAGATTTCCACGTCTGTCAGACAAAGCCCGGTGGTGTCCAACAA
>DBFXIC010000285.1:0-4179 GCA_048455095.1 Anaeromassilibacillus sp. | reverse complement strand
GGTAATCGTAGGGTTGCTGGCTGGCAGGCTCTGCGATTGCGGTGCAAGCCTCAAGGTTCAGCGGGAGCGCCTGGCTGACAGCTTGCGCCGTTTAGACGATTTGGCCGGACAACACGGCGTGACGGTCGGACTGGAGATGATGAATCGATATGAATGCGATTTTCTGTATACCATTGAGGAGGGCATGGCTTTCTTAGACGAGGTGGGCGACCTCAGGCACACCGCCCTGCACATCGACTCGGTTTCCATGAATGTCAGCGAGCGCGATATCGGCGCGGCTATCCGCGCGGGTCGTGGGCGCATCTGTCACGTGCACCTGGCCGATAACGACCGCTGGTATCCCGGCCATGGGCATTATGATTTCCGTGAAACGCTGCGCGCGCTGAAAGACATCGGCTACGACGGCGCGCTGGCGCTGGAAGAAAAGCGCTATCCTGATACGGCTACCGCCGCCCGGCATAGCCTGAACTATCTGCGCGCATTGCTGGAATCGCTCGATTGACGCGCGCGCGGCAGAATCCGGAGGGAATGGCATGAACACTTCCGCGTCAAAACGGATCACGGACATGACGCAGGGCAACGTGCTGAGTTTGATTTTGCGCTTCGGCATTCCACTGATTGCCGCAAACACGTTGCAGCAGGTATATTCCATGGTGGATACCGTTATTTTGGGCCGTTGCGATGGCGTAACGGGCTTGGCTGTGCTGGGCACCTGCTCATGGCCCATGTGGCTTCTGGTCAGTTTTATGACCAATTTTTCGCAAGCTGGGTCGCTGGTGCTGGCCCGGCGCTTCGGGGCGGGCCGCATGGAGGATCTGAAGCAGGCGGCCGGCAACATCTATGTGCTGGCACTATTGCTGGGCTTGATAATGACGGTGGCCTATCAGGCTGCGGCCCGTCCGATGCTGGTAATGCAGAGCACGCCCAGCCAGGTGCTGGACGAAGCGGTTCTCTACCTGCGCATCAACGGCGGAGGGCTATTTGCCTTGCTGGCCTATAATGTGTATGCAGCCTTTCTACGCGCCGTAGGCGACAGTCAAACGCCGTTATATGCCATCGTAGCCGCCACGCTGGTTAATCTGGGGCTGGATGTATGGTTTGTGGCGGGGTTAGGCTGGGGCGCGCCTGGCGCAGCGGCGGCAACCGTAATGGCACAGGCCGCTTCGGCACTGGTTTGTTTTTTGCGCGTGCGTCAGTATGCGTTGCTGCGTGTGCAGCATGCGCATCTTCGCCTGCGTGCTCCCGTGATTCGGGAATTTGTGGGCCTTAGTATCCCCATGCTGCTACAAAGCTTTGTTATTGCAGCCGGAGGTTTTTTCGTACAGACGTATGTCAACGGCTATGGCGCGGCCTTTGCGGCCGGAATGAGCGCTACGGGCAAGGTATTCGGCCTCTTGGAAACCGCGGCCATTGCGCTGGCGCAGTCCGTAGCGACATTCGTCAGCCAGAACTATGGCGCAGGCCGCTTTGAGCGCATCCGTCAGGGCGTGAGGCTGTCCGTCTGGGTATCGTTGGGCGTTGCCACGGTTCTGGCATGCGCCATGTTTCTGTGGGGCAGGCCGCTCTTGCAGCTGTTTGTTGCCCCTGAAGCGATGGACACCGCCTGGGAGCTGTTGGTGGTTATGAGCGCGGGGTTATGGATTATGTATCCCATGTACTCGCTGCGTCAGGCGCTACAGGCCCTGGGCAATGCGTCCGTGCCACTGGCAGCGGCTGCGGTTCAGCTGCTGGCACGTGTCGCCGTAACCCTTTACCTGCCCGCCCTCATCGGTCGGGCTGGCATGTACTACCCGACAGTGGTGGCCTGGGGAACCTCCCTTGTGCTGATCGGAGGCGTGTTTCCCGGTTGGCTGGACCATTGCCAACACTGTGCAGCCATACGGAACGAGAAGGCGTGAAGTTGGGCCGCTACTACCCTCTGTTACGTTTTTTTACGCCTGTGAAAGCCCCATCAGCCTTGTTCCCAGAGCGCCGGGCCATTCAGCGTGCATGTTCCGTCTCCTCCACCTGAAGCATGGCGCGATATTCGCTCGGCGTTACGTGCGTAAATTCTTTAAACTGCCTGGTGAAGTATTTTTCGTCACTGTAACCGGTCATATAGGCGATGGTGCGTATCTTCAGCGAAGGGTCCCGCATCAGCTGCTCGGCGTGGGTTATCCGCAGCCTGTTGAGATAGGAAACCATACCTTCGCCAAAAATCTGCTTGAATTTCCGGCTTAGATAATCACGGTTGAGGTGGAACATCTTCGCATATTCCGCCTGGTTGAACGCCTGATCATAATTGAGCTCCATGTAGAATGCAATGAGCTTGAATACATCCGTATCCGTGCATAGCTGGGAAACACGCGCGGCAAACAGGCGCAGGCTACGGCTGATCACTGCCATCATCATCTGTGCGGAAAAGGTATAGTATTCATCCAGAAAATCCATGTAACTTACTCGTTCCGCTGTGCTGTCATATGCAAAGCTGGGAAAGAATTCCTTCAGGCGCGCGCTCCAGCGCACGGTCATTGCGTTATAGCAGTAAATCAGCGCGCGTATACGGCCCAGCGGCACAAAATCCGTTGCCAACGCCGAACCGAGCCAGCGCTCCGCCTCCTCCAAAAGCCCCTGAGTGTCCTGCACAACGATTAACGAGAGCAGATGGCGCTCCAGGCCTTCCGGCCCGCAGCTCTGCTCGAAAGAAAACGCCGTTGTTACGGTTTCCTTTTGCAAAAGCTCAGGGGCCACATAGCAATCGTCGCCAAAAAAACAGGCCCGCGTCTTTTCAAATCCATCGGCAAATGATTCCGGAAAAGCGGCGTCTGTTACACAACCCATGTGAAAAGCAAAGGCGGTAGAGGAAAATATGCTCCCGGCGATCGCCTCGATCTGATGCAGATGCTCGCCTGTATCGTCCAGCAGCATGAGCAGATGTTCGTGCTGGGAATTGAATTTATCCACAAACTGGCCGCATCTGTGCAGGGAAAGATAGCTTCTTGCCTTTTCCTCAAACTGATTCAGCCGCGTGCGGAACCGAGCGCTGCGCATGGGCAGATAGTGCGTATCGTAATACAGCAGGGTGCAGCGCCGCGCGGCAGCAAACTGGTCATCCAGGCTGGAAAGCTCGCCATAAGCGCTTTCAGCCTGTGTGTCCAGCAGCATTTTCCGCAGCTGCGTACGAATGTATTGCAGGGAAAGGCTCATGTTCATTGTGGCTTCATGTTCGGACGCCGTCGCGCTGGGAGGGGCCAGGCGGCGGATCGCCTTTTCAAGCGACGCCACCAGCGCCTTGCTTTCCACCGGTTTCAAGAGATAATCCACTGCGCCGTTAAGAAGCATGGTGCGAACATATTCGTAATCCGCATGACCGGATATGGCAATTACCTGCGTAGGCAGACGACGGTTGACAATAAAGGCGAGCAAATTCATTCCCGTCTGGTTGTGCAGAATAATATCCACGATGGCAATTTCAGGGCGTTCTTTTTCCAGAAGAATTTTGGCTTCCGCAGCCGTTTGCGCAGAGAGGATTTCCGTTATGCCCAGCTGTTTGGCGGGAATCAGGCAACGAATGGTTGTAATGACGTGTTTTTCATCGTCCACAATCAGCAGTTTCAAATCTCATTCCCCCCTTCAGCGCTGTCGGCACACACGATTTTGACTCGTTCCCGCGGAAGATATGCCTTGACGGACGTGCCGCCGAAGCTGTTTGCTTCCATAACGAATCTGCACTTGGAACCAAAGCGCAGCAAAAAGCGCGCAAAAACGTTCGACAAGCCGATGTGTGCGCCGTGATGAGCTTCCACCGTCTGCTCCAGCAGCTCCTTTTCCCCGTCCTTGGAAAGAAGGCTCTCCATACCGATGGTTTCGGCACTGGCATTTTTGAGATGCTGGTAGTCGCTTTTCAGTTTTTCCATCTTCTCACGTTGCAGCTCCTGCTGGCGCAGAGACATGGGCACGCCATTATCCGCCACCTCGACAAGGATCTCTTCTCCCAGAACGGCTGCCCGAAGAAGAATACGCCCGTCGTTTTTTTCATAGAGCCTCCCATGCAGCAACGAATTCTCTACCAACGGCTGTAGGCTCATCTTGGGAATAAGCATGTTCAGCAGATCTGGCGCGATGTCCGTCTCGCAGACGATTTCGCATTCATAGCGGATGGACTGCAAGTCCAGATACCGCTGCGCATGCTCGATCTCC
>DBFXIC010000284.1:0-10301 GCA_048455095.1 Anaeromassilibacillus sp. | reverse complement strand
GTCGTAGCCGATGGTCACAATCTCATATTTTTTGGCCTGTTCGCAGAACCAGCTGTAGACGTCCTCCTGCTGGATATATTCACCGTCCACTATGGTCAAATAGCCTTTCATAGCCAGGCCATAGTAGTCAATCTTCTCTTGGTCAAGCTCCACCTTCCGGCGCGGCACCCAGCTGTGCAGAAGGACGAACACACGCCCGTCGTCAAGCGGAAATTCCAGCGCCGCCGCAGTGAAATCCTCGCGGCTGGACAGGTCAAAGCCGCCGTAGCAGCGGCGACCCAGCAGGGCTTCTTCTTCCATGGTATCATCATTGCGGCCCAGCACCTCCGGCTGCACAAATGCCATATCGTCGGTGTTCACCGTAACATTTAGCTGCTTGCAAATGAAGTCGGCACGCTGCGCAGGTATGTGCTTGTCTCTCTCCCATGTTTCGCGCAGGTCTTCAATTTTCAGCAGAACACCCAGCGACGGATTGGCCTTAATCCATGTGCTATCGTCTTCGGGGTCATCATGTTCATCTAGCTCTGCAATAAACGCAAACATGCGGTCGGCTACTTCATCGGCTAGTTTGCCGCTCATGGCGTCGGTGAAAAGGTCGTAGAAATAGGCCAGCGGGCCGTCAATGACGTCGCCCATGGTCGTGATATAGATCACGAGGGGCTGCGTGCGCTTGACGATTTTGCGCTTGATGATGTTGATGAGCTTAAAATTCCGGTATTCGTGGATTTCGTCAAAAATCGCCATGTGTGGGTTCAGACCGTCCAGTCTGTGGCTATCACTCGACCTGTGCTTGATGCTCGCGCTCATGGCGTCATAATAAACGCCATCGCGCAGCGTGCGAAAACGCGGTGCAAGGAATCGGCTGGCTTTGATCTGGCTGTAGCACTCATTGAATACGATGCCCGCCTGTTCTTTGCTGTTTGCCAGCAGGTAGATGTCCGCACCGCGTTCGCCGTCTTTGCAGGCACCGTAGGTGGCATTGCCTGCCAGCATGGTACTCTTTCCGTTGCCGGTGCCCACTACAATCAGGCCCTCACGAAAGCGGCGCAGGCCGGTTTCTTTGCTCACCCATCCGTACAAGTTGCACTCGACAAAGCATTGCCACGGCATGAGCGTCATTTTATCATAATCGCCCTTGGTGGGCGTCAGAAAACGCTCGATGAAGTCCACGGGCCGGGCGGCCTTTTGTTCATCGAAGCGCCAAGGATATG
The DNA here is from genome assembly GCA_048455095.1 of Anaeromassilibacillus sp. Classification (GTDB taxonomy): domain Bacteria; phylum Bacillota; class Clostridia; order Oscillospirales; family Acutalibacteraceae; genus Anaeromassilibacillus. The sequence continues at coordinate 9,090 of DBFXIC010000284.1, read as the reverse complement.
CGGGGTCTTTTGCTCTCTCTAAATCGCGCAGGAAGCGGCGGCAGGCCAGCTTCACCTTTTTACACGCTACTGTGCGCCCGGCGTCAACGTCGTGGGCGTATTCGTAGCATCTGGATACGGGGGAAGGGGTGGGAGATTTAGAAGGTGGCAAACTCATCGTCAACCATGACGGGTGCGGCCTTTCTGCTGTTCGGCGTCAAACGCAATTCGGAGAGGTGCTTTCGCTGCTGCTCGGCGTAGGCCCGCACCTGCGCCACGCTCTTGTTCTCCTGCCAGTATTTCTGGCGGCCATTGCTGCGCTCGCTGCCGATGCCGCGTTCGTTGACGTCGGCAATAAGGGCTTGCTTGATCTGTTCGGCGCGGGCGATATCAGCCACCAACATCTGATCGGGGTCGGTCATGCCGCCCTCGCGCATTTCGCAGGCTTCACAAAGGGCGTCGTAAATCTTCACGGCGTTTTCTTCCGTGATGGTCTGCATGTGCATCGCTTTCAAGGCTTCATTCATGTATTTCCATCCTTTCAGACTTTAATGATGCGCATTTTTGTATGCCTTGGTTTAGCCTGCCGCCTGCCCTTTTCCGGGTGCCTTTTATTATGGCAGTCTTCACATAGGCTGCGAAGATTTTCCAAAGAAAGTGCAAGGTCTGGCCGTTCCTCAATGGACTGTAAATGGTGCACGATTGTGGCCCGGTTAGGCTTATTCCCATATCCAGCGCGGAATCTATCCATACAGTCGCAACACATGCCCGCGTCGCGCTCTAAGGCGGCAGCGCGCACCCTTTTCCATTCGCTACTATGGTAAAAGGGCTTGCTTTCCTTGAAACGGACCACGGCTGTGCCTCCATTCAAAAGCGCCTGCGCGGGCGCTTTTCGGGGTATAACAAAGGGACGGCCCGCTTTTGCGTCCGTCCCTTACTTGACAGCATGAATGATATCATACTTTTTGCGCTTCTGATACTATCCTCTGCGCTCCTACCCCTATCATTTGCGCTACTACCCCTATCATATCCCTATCCTACCCCTATCATTGCCGCTCCTTGTACCATGCGGGCAGGGCGGCAGCAACACTACTTTCCGGCAGGTTGCACAGCGTTCGCTCACCCTCTGCTTTGATCTTTCGGGTATAGCTTTCGGAGTACCCCAGGCGCTTGGCGATGGCTGGTACTTTGCCACCTTTCACATAGTATTGATGCAGCACTGCGCTTTCGTTTTCCGGCAGTACATCCAGCAGGACACAAGCTGCCGCTATCTCCACGCTTTGGGCCTGCTCGCGCAGCTTTAGGCGCTGTTCCAGTTCGGTCACAGCGGCCACGAAAGCGCCGATCTTGTCCTGCTCTGCGGTGCTTCGACCGCCGCCGTTGGCATCCATGCGGGGCGAGATGCAGGTTATAGCCTCGCGCCGCCGCTCGATCTGCTGCCGGATGCGCCTTTTGTCTGTTTCGGCGCTGCGGCACCTGGCTAAGATGGTCAATGCGTTCATCCTGTGTCCTCCCTGCAAAAGCGCTTGCGCTGACGCTTTTACCTAAATTCTTCCGGCAGGTCATCGCCCGCCGGAGAGGTGCCACCAGTGTCCTGTCCGGTGCGCGCGCTTAAAAACTCCACTTCGTCGGCGGTCAGCTCCAATGTGGCCCGCACGATGCCGTCGCTGCCCGTGTAGGCACGCGCAGCCACGGGGCCGGTTACGCATACCTTGCGCCCCTTTGCCAAATACTTGGCACAGTTTTCACCCAGCGTGCGCCACGCTGTCACGCGGAAATAGTCGGCCTCCGGCTGTCCGCTTGCACGGGTGCGCCGGTTTACAGCTACGGTAAAATTACAGACAGGCGTGCCGTCCTGCGTCGTGCGCAGCTCCGGATCGCGGGTAAGATTGCCGATGATGATGTTTTTGTTCATAAGGTATCAGCCCTCCCTAAAATGTATTCATTGGTTCCATTTACCGTAGCCCCTTAGCTTTGATAGCACGCATAGTCTTGTAGTCATCCCACATTTGCACCTGATCCATAGCAACGCTGTACTCACAGCGGGGGAGTTCGCGCACACTGTTGGTGCCGGTGGTCAGGCGCACCGCGCGCCGGATCGCGTTGGCCGCTGCCTTTTCGCATCCCTGTGCCCGGTAGGTTTCGCACAGCTCGGCGGCGCGTTGCCGGATGGCGTTGTTGATGGCGTTGGCCTGCGCAGGCGTCACCTTGGTCAGCAGCTTTACTTCGCGTTCCAGAGAGGCCATGCGCTCATTGGTGGCGCGCAGCATGTTGGCCATGCTGCGCATGATGTCGCCCATCTGCGCGAGGGTTGCCTGCACCTCGTCAGGCAGGGCGGGACTGTGTTCTGTTTGTACAGCCCGCATCAGCTCATTGCCTTCCATGGTTACGCCTCCTCGCTGATGATGACTGTGCCCAGCGTGCGGCGCGCGCCCGCCACCCAATCATCCACCATATCGACGTATTGCCGCATCTGTGCGCGCTCGCTCTCGCCGATCTGCGCGACGCCGGTGCCGAGGTGGGGGAGCACGCCTGCGCTGCCAATAAACGCCTGAACGGCTGCCGCAAGCTCTGCAATGCCAAAGGCCGCAAGCTGCATGCTCTCCCCGCGCGCGGCCTGCGCCCGTTGGTTGAGCAGTTCCTGCTGGGCCTTCTGGCGCAGCTCCGCCTGATGCGCCGCATAGTCCTCTGCCTCGGCCAGCTCATGGGTCAGACGGTCAATCTCGGCCTGCGCCTCCGGGCTGATGCCGGCGGCGGGCGCGGCTGCCTGGGCGCGGGACTGTTCCAGCTGCTCGCGTAAGGCGTCTATTTCCTCGGTAGCCTTTTCGGCGTATTCCGCTGCAAGGTTTTCCGCCAGCTTGGGAATGTCTGCTTTCAGATTGCTCAATTCGCGCTCGGCTGCTGCTGCACGGGCGATGCTGTTGGCCTTTTCGGCGGCCAGCTGATCCGCACGCTGCTTTTCACGCTTTACGGCCTCTTGCAGCTCCCGAAGGGACATGTCCTCGCGTGCGGCCCGCTCTGCCATGGGTTCACGGTCCGCCTCGGGTAGGGAAAGAATGGCCTGAATCTTGCTGATGGGCAGGCGCTCCATCATGCTTCCGGAGTGTACGCATCGCGCGGCCCGCATGAGCTTTTGTGCGCTGCGCTCGCTCATCCCGGTGTTTTTCCTGACCCATGCTTCCCATTGACCATGCTGGATGAGCTCTCCGTCCTTTGCCTCATTCAGGCAGCGGCCCACCTCCAGGATGTTTTCATAGGCGCCTTGCAGGTGGACGGCGATCCTGTACTCGATGTTGGACAGCTGCACGATTGCAGCGGGGGCGGCCGGAGACGGCGCGGGCAGCTCTTTGCGGCACATGGCGCTGTAATCGTCCCAGCTCGTCTGCTTGCCGTTCACGAACACCTCCCAGGTCCCGGGAGAGTTGGAACGCTTGTTGGACACATAGAGGCCGAGCGCTTTCTGCGCATCCTCAAACAGCGGATAACCCTCGGGCCGTATGCCGGTGGCCAGCAGCTTGCGCGGCGGATGCTTGTCTCTCTGGCTCAATACGCCATACCCGCCGTCCGGCAGCTTCTGCACAAAGAGCTGGCGCATATCAGGGGTGATGTAGGTTACTTTCATTTCTGTGCTTTGCATGTATCCGTCTCTCCCTTCATCGTAGTGTAATGTTTGCACAGCTTAAACAGGCCGCAGCAGTAGCGCCTGTAATGCTCATTCCGGGGATCGCTGCCTGGGTATTCGTGTTTCGCACCGCTACACACGATATAGCTGCGGCCTCGGTAGCTGCTGCGATGCATGAAGTGCGGGCAGACGGCCCGCAGGCCATCCCGTGTACCGCTACGCACAGGCTGACGGCAGTTGCATGTTTCTCCGATCTCCAACGGCCTGCCGCAGTCGTTGCATACCCTCATGTCGTTAGCAAATCGCTTCATGGTCTCACCTCCCTTCAAAAGCGCCCGCGCAGGCGCTTTATATAAACTCGTCTGGTAAATCTGCATCGTCAACGTGCACAAAGTCGTCTGCTGGCGAGTAGTCCATGCGCAGCTGTTCCTGCGCTACTTTTGGGCCATCAATCAGGCGGCGCGGAATCCATAGCAGCCGTTGACTTTTCCCGTCTATGCATTTTGGCCGGGTGGCGCTGCTGGTGGTTGTGGTTTCCGGCGTCAGCACGCCATCCTCCCTCATTTGCTTATAAAGCATTTTCAACGTCAGCGGAAAAGCCTGCCCCTGATCGTTGCACAGTTTGGCCACCGCTCTGTAGGCTACCTGCGGCATTAAATAGTAAAAATCAGCGTCCATATATCCAATCATGTCTTTGGGTGTGGCGCTGCCGCCCTCTCCCGGCGCTAACGTCAGATCGCGCACCGCTGCGCCCTTGCTTACCAGCAGCTCTCCGATATTGGCAAGAAAGATTTTGCTGGGCCGATCTTCTTTCATATCCTCCGACTGCCTGCGGCTATTGTCGGTAACGACCTGCCAGGCGTGGGCGCTCATTCTGATGCAATCGTCGGTCGTGATCGCCCCTACATCCCGAAGATAGCGAAGCATGCTGTCATATCCCAGCATCATGTGGGCGATAGCTTCCGCTGTGCGTCCGTGTTGGCCCTTTGTTTTCTCAATGGCGATAGCGCGGTTTCTTAAAAAATCTTCGTGTAGCAGGCTGGGCATTTCATCTATCTGTTTCAGCAGCCACATGATATAGCCCCTCATGCTTTTTTGCAGGTATCCTATGCGGGCTACTTCTTGCATCGAAGTCAGTGTTTCCGTGGCTGGCACGTCGTCGCGGCTCACGTTTACCACATAGAAGCGCGCCATACCGCTTTCACCGACACCTGGCGTATCTTCCCCGCTGATGATCGCCACACCACGCGGCGGCATGCTCTCCTGCAAAGTCAAATCGCTTTTCATTCGCCCTCGTTCTGCGCCGTCGCCAAAGGCACGGGCAAGGCTCTGCGCGGTGGCCTCCATCTTCTTGCGCTCCTGCAAGCTGGTCACGGGGTGGTAGTCGTCTACCACGATGGGCGCGTCTTTCAAAAGAAATGCCTTCTTTCGGATGAAGTTCGCTGTATCGTTGAAGGAAGCGGGCAGGCTTTTGCCTGTGAAGTTACCAAAGTGTGAAAGCGCAAGCGCTGCCGCCGTGCTCTTTCGGCTGCCCGTTCCACCCAGCAGGAATAGGGCATAGGCCGGGGCGATGCCCGTTTCGCTCAAAAACTCACGTAAGGGCGCAAGAAAGATTGTGCCAAGTAACGGAATACATACATGTTCTGCGATAACGCTGCTCATATCCAGCGTCATCATAGCGCCATCCAGAAAACTGATGGATTTGAAGCGTTCGTCACCATTTCCATCAAGCCGGTACATGTCAAGTCCGCTGCCCAGCGATACCGTCACGCCCTCCGCGCCCACAGCCCCGCCCTCGTACAGATAGGCCCACTTTCCGCCGATCTTGCGCCAGCCAGTATGCGTGTATTGCGTGATGCGCTCGCAGGTTTCCCGGCCCACCTCGCTGATCGCGTAGCGCAGCCGGTCCTTCACAGTGTTACCGGGCGCAATGTTGGCGCGAAAGTCCCAGTTTTTAGTGACCCATCCCATGCTGTCAAACTGATCTGTTTTGACGTTCACGCGGGGCAGGGGAGCGCCGTCCATCGTCCAGCCGTCAAGGATGGTTTCCTGTGATATGTTCACGCCGTCGTCGCGCGTTACCACCGCACGGGGAAGCACCACAAAGTTGGCCAGAGGCTTGGGGCCGTCTTGCGTCTCCTGGCAGATGCGCCCGTTGTCCACGCAGTAGCCGTACACGCGGTTGTAATACTCTGCGGCAGCATCGCGCTGCGCCAGGGCGTCCCCGGTGAAGGGTTCGGCATCTTCCATAGCTCGCTTGAGAGCAGCATCGCCAGCTTTGCGGCCCAGCAGCTTGTACATGTCAGTGACGTCGCCCTTAGGCGGCAGCTCGCTGCATACCTTCGCAAGCTCCACCATGCGCACGCTCTTGGCCAGCTTGTAGGTACTCTGCGCCACCTGCTTGGCATGGTTGCGGCCCACATCGTCATTGTCGGGGATGATGTACAGGTCTGCGCCGGTCAGGCTTGTGCTATAATCGCCAGCCAGCCACTTACCTGCGCCCATGGGGTTGGTCGTGGCCGTGTAGCCCATCAGCTCCATGTTGTCGCAGTCTTTTTCGCCCTCGACAACAAAGACCGGTTTTCCTGCCTTGATCGCTGCCAGCACCTGCGGCAGCTTGTACAGCACAAGCCGCGCGCCTTCCTTCGTGTATTTGTAGCCGTCTGGCCTGCTGGGGTCTGGCTGGCGCAGGCTGAACGTTTTGCTGCCGTCCTCGCGCTGATAGCGGCAGGCTTCAAACAGCACCTTGCCGCTTTCATCTGTGTAGCTGTATGCGCAGACGAATTTGCCGCGAGGCTTCTTGCCTCCGCCTTTCTTGGCGGGCGGATCGGACGCAGGCTGCGGCACTTTTCCCACCGATGCGCTGGCCTCGCGGAAAAGGTCGCGCATTTTAAGCCCCATGGCCGTGACCACGGCCTCTGTGTCACAGCCCGCCTGGCATTTCAGTACAATGCCTTTTTCACCGTCCCGCACGCAAAGGCTGGCGGTTTTGTCGTCATGTGCCGGGCACCGGCACATATACTCACCGCTGCCGTTCGGCCCCGCCTCAACATGAAGACGGGACAGGAAATCGCGGATATCCATGCGCCCGCCTCCTTTATCTTGGCTTTGTTTGTGACTTCATGCGCGCTTCGATGGCTGCGCGCACTTCTTCCATGTTGAATAGAAATGCCTTCCCGGTTTTGTCGCAGGGAATCCATCCCTCCCGAACGGCCCTTCGGATAGCCGAAACGCTTAGCCCGGTTTCGTTGCTCACGGTCGTGATGTTCACGCCTTCCGGCCTTGCCAGAAGCGTTGCCACGGTGTCGATGTCCACTACTGTGCGCGTCCCCAGCATCATGTATGGGATTTCGCCGCTTTTCACGGCCCGGCGTAGCCTTGCTTCGCTGATATTTAACGATTCGGCTGCTTCCCGAATGGTCGCAAATTTCAAGGCCAGCCCTCCTTTTTAGATTTCAGCCACCGCTTTGTCGATGGCTGTTATGGTTTCTTCCATCACGCGGCGCAGCTCCACGGCCTTGTTGCGGATGGCTTCGGCGGCAGGCAGCTCGTCGCCGCTGATGCGTCCGTCGCGGGCAACAGCAGCAAACCGCAGGGCGATTTGCTGGGCGCTCTCGAAGGCCACGGCCCACCCAAGTGCGGCACGGGCCAGCTCGCTGCTCTCTGCGCTTCCGAAGTCCGGCAGCAGCGGGCAGCAGGCGCGGATGTGCGCCCCCTTTAAGTCAGGGTCGCCGTATGCCTCCACCATCTTCTGTACCACGTCGCACGGGGGAATGGTTCGGCCTGTTTCATAGTCTCCCAACGCCTCCGCGCTTACAAAGATTTCGCAGGCAGTTCTCTCCCGGCTGGCGTAAAGCGGATCACGCTGCGCCGCCTGCATCCGGGCACGGTAGTAAATGTTATCGGATTTCATTCGCGTCCCTCCCAATCCTCACAACAAGTCGACTTGCCGTCCAAGTTGCGCAGGCAGTCGCCATACTTACGGCAGTTGTCGCAGCTGATGCGTCTCTGCTGGGCTTCATGGCGCGGCATGATCTGCACCGTGCAGCCGTCATCGCGCACCACACCCACAAGGCCAGGCACGCGGTGGATGGTTACATAGCGCGGGGCGATATAATTGCCCTTGATGGCGTCGCGCACGGCAGCGGAGCACACGTCGGCGGTCAGGCCGCTGTGGGCCTCATGGTCGCCCTCATCATAGAGGGCGTAAAAATAAACGTTCAAAAAATCGGTGTTTTCCATTCCCAGCCTCTCTTTCTGCCTTTATTGGCATGTTGAATCAGTTGATAACGCCGTGATCTGCCTGTAAAAGCAGAATATTTTGTGATTTAATATTTTCGTACCATTGATATTTTAATTCTAAAATTCTAAAATGTCAATTCAAAAATGCACGAATTGCGAAAATAAGAAATAAACTTGCGGAATATTAAAAGTACTGTTATGCTATAAAACAAGGAGGCGCAACATGATTAAAGACAGATTGATATTTTTGCGTAAGGAAAAGAATGTATTGCAGGCGGATGTAGCTGAATACCTGTCTTGTTCCGCCAGCACGGTATCGGGGTACGAAAACGGCAAGCCATTGCCAATCGACGTAGTATTAAAACTGGCGGATTATTACAATGTTTCTGCTGATTATTTACTTTGTCGGACAAATGAAAGACAGAATCTAAAAGGTGACTTGCGCGAAATGCTGGATCGTCTGTCGCAGTTAATTGATGTTCCTTTTTTAACTGCCATGGATATTGCCGCGCTCGTCAATTCAATCATAAAGTATACGAAAAAAGGAACAAGCATCGGGAATGAGCCGATTGAGGCTGTACGTGACTACATCATAAGCATGACAGGTACTTTTAATGCCATAGCTGATGAAAACGTACCTTTACTCCTTGAACAAAGCGATTCAGCTTTGATCGCCGGGCTGGAGGCAGCAAAAATAATTCCTAAATACTTTGAGTACATAAACTTGTTTAAGGGAGGGGTGCCAGAGGAATATAACCGCCATGAAGACAATGTATAAATGCCTGCGACATTTTACGAAAGAGGTAAAACACGATGCTGCGGAAAACAGAACGATTGACGGAACGCGACAGGAAAACAGGAATAGCATCATCTGTCTGGCATGACAAGAGTATACCGTGCCGTCGGGACGATATGCTTGCCGCAGAGTGGTGCCCTGATGAAAACTGCGTTGATACAAACTGTGATTTTCGTCGTATTCTGGATAAGCTCGCAGCCTATGAAGATACACGCATGACACCAGAAGAGGTCATCGCCATGAAGGAAAGGGAAAAAAGGCGTAGAAATAAGAATAATGGAAAGCTATTAAAACAACGATGAGAGGTGTTCCCTTACATTTTCCGGCGTGCCTTCTTACAGAACAGCCTCCTGTATTACATGTGTCAGCAACACGAAAAACCCTTGCAAAACAAGGGTTTTTCGCGCGTCTTGGCACAAATTACACCTTTACAGCAAAAAAACAACATACC
>DBFXIC010000283.1:0-7374 GCA_048455095.1 Anaeromassilibacillus sp. | reverse complement strand
GTTTTGACCTGATCTTGTGTAGACACTATTTAGAAAAAGATAGGATAATATTCACTTTTTACAGGGAGAGCATTTTCCGATGAGATATCTTGCCTTTCATGAGCGCATGGTGCGCGGTACATTTGACTTTCCCATTGAGCTTTACTACGTGGACGCCCTGCATCCGCGCTATGAGATGCCGTTCCACTGGCACATGGAATGTGAGCTGATCCTTATTCTGGAAGGCGGCTTTTCCCTTTCCGTAGACGGCGAGGCCGTCTGTGCCGGCCCGGGCGATTGTGTGTTTGTGCCCAGTGGGGCGGTGCACGGCGGCACGCCTCACAACTGTGTGTATGAATGCGTCGTGTTCGATATGGACCGTTTTTTGCAGGACCGTTCTGTCTGCCGCCAGAAATACGCCGCGGTGCTGGGAGACAGCGCACGCATTCACACCTTGCTCCCGGCGGGCGGGCCGGCCGCTCAGGTGGTGGACGCCCTGTTTGAGAATATGGAAAAGGAGCAGCCCGGCTATGAATTTCTCACCACCGGTCTGCTGTGGCAGCTCATCGGTATCGTGCTGCGCCATCGGCTGTATACCGCGGACAGCGGTGAGGCGCCCCATCCCTGGCGGCATGCGGACCAGATGAAAAGCGTTCTGCGGCGCATCCGCCGGGACTATGCCGCGCCCCTGACCCTGGACGAGCTGGCGGCAGAGGCCGGCCTTGCGCCCAAATACCTGTGCCGCGTATTCCGTCAGGTGACAGGCCGCACGCCCATCGATTATCTCAATTACTACCGCATCGAATGCGCGGCTGAGCTTCTGTGCACCACCACGGACAGCATCACGGACGTCGCGCTGTCCTGCGGCTTCAACGATCCAAGCTATTTTTCACGAATGTTCCGCAGGCAAAAAAGGGTTTCCGCCCATGTTTACAGGAATCAGTATTCAGAAGGCGGCTGAATATTTGCAACATTGGCTTTCACTGCAAATACCGGTCCCCTTTGATAAAAAGCGCCCCTTTGCTTTATCTGCATCTTCTCGGAATACGAGGAAGCCGCTTTTTGTCGAATCCGGCGTACAATACCTGCTCACAAACCAGGAATCCTCCTATCTGCAGCCGAGCGCACGCCTCCATCGACCTTCCGCCTACAAAGCCTTTTTCAACTTCGTGGAATCCATTTATGTCCTCCATCAAAATACCGATGCTGTGTATTCCACACGAAACTACGGCGTCTCCCCGTGCGGCGACTTTCCGCCCAAGACATTTCCTGAATTATGGTTCAATTACGGCCCTGCCGGCCACGCCGGCTATTTTGACGCTCCCATTGACATTCGTGACGGTCATTTCTGGCTTGGTTCTGTTATTGAAGACTATGACGCGCATCCTCTTGTTTTCTGTGAGGATCATCCACTCCTGCAACATCAGGAGCTGCTGTGCTCCCATATTTCTCAAAAGTGCCAGGATAGATTTATGATTTCCACTCCGGATAATGCTGGTATGCTGGACGCTCTGTCCACATTGCGTGGCGCGGATAATCTTTTAATGGATTTTTACGATGACCCGGATAATGTACATAAAGCACTGGATGAACTCTTTCATGCCTGGAATTATTCGGGCCAGAGACTCTATGAGCTTTGCAAGAATTGCAACTACGGCGGCAGTGTCGTAGGTTGGCTTTCTCTTTGGGCCCCAAACCGTATGTCACAATTGCAATCCGACATTTCTGTCATGCTTTCAAGCAGCACTTTTCGTGAATTTGAATTGCCCGAACTGATTCGCTGCGCCCACGAGCAGGACTACAACATCTATCACATGGATGGCATCGAACAGCTGCGTCATCTTGACGATATTTTGTCGATTGACAAAATTCAAATGATCCAGTGGGTCTCCGTTGCAGGTCAGCCGAACTACATGCACCATTTTGACGTCTTTAAAAAGATACAGGAAAGCGGAAAAAGCGTGCTCATCAATGAAGTGGACCCCAAGGATATCAAAACGCTGTTGTCTGAACTGTCGTCAAAGGGCTTGTTTTTGGTAACCAAAACAGAGTCTCAGGCGGATGCGGAAGATCTGGTCGAATCCGTAAAAAGGTGGACGCGAGAATAGCATCTGCTTTTGCCTGTGATTCGAACTTCTGAACGGTTTTTTTGCTTTGGTTTTTAACAGCCTGGCGCCTAAACCGCAGTCCCCGATTCAACTTTATGCTGCTGTTTCCCAAACAGCAGCGTTTTTGATTTCAACACAGTACAATTACAATACATCCAGGCCGAACAGGGCCGCCAGCCTGAGAAGTTTTTCCTCCACATCCTCAAAAGCAAACACCTGGTGGCACCCAAGCACTGTGCGCAGATAATGCGGCGCATCGTCGAACCGCACATGCATCTGTGTGCGGCATGCCGTTTCATAAGGCCCCGCTGCAGAGTATCCAAGATGGACCGTCATTTTGGAAGCCTCGTCGGAAATACGGCAGGCGGTCACACGCTTTTTCTGAGGAAGCTCTACCTGCAGGCTGACGCCGATGCCGCTTTCATGATGGCTGCGCAGCGTACAGGGCAGCGGATCGCCCATGCAGCAGATGGGCGCCGTGCAATGCGAAAAGTTCACCGTCCCGTCCTGCTGCAGGCCGGGATTCGCCATCCACAATTTTGTGGAGGTTAGATGTTTCATCATCAGCATGGTGACTGCGCTGTCCATATCCCCTTCACAGGCGGCTACCATGGGCGTGCAGTCGTTCACATAGCTCACGCCCAGGCAGGATGTCGTCCCCTCGCTGAGCAAATTAAAGCATGCGATGGCTGCTCCCTGTGCACCGTACCGCTCCAAAAGCGTGATCAGCGCCCATGCCATACGCGAGGCATCCCACAATGCACCGTCCGTGGGCTCCGCGCATCCGGTACTGTTCTGCACGAACCAGTCATAATATGTCTGCGCCTGTTCCCGCTGCGCCCCGCGATAAAGCTGCGCCAGTTCGTCCTGTTCCACAAAACGAATTTTCACGCCGAAACGCGCCTCATATACCGCCGGCTCGGACGCGTTGCTGATGACCCACGGCTCAGTATGCCCGATCTGCAGCAAAGTAGCACCCCGCACCGCATTGTATGCAGCCAATACCTGCAAAGCATCTTTCAGCTGCGCCTCATTCAGCGCAAGCTGTGTGCCGGGCGTCGTGCGCCGCAGCACGGCCCACGTATCCATCAGCGTTGGGGCTGCGTTGCAGCGCAGCATCTCGCTGCACAGTGCCCCGGGCGCATTGCCTCGTATGTACGCGCCGTACAGCACCACGCTTTCATAGGCCGCTGCCGCCGCCAAGATGTTCTGCTGCACGGCGCCGCTCATGGGCACCGCGATCAGGCAATCGCCCTGCGGCAGTTTATCCTCTTCCATTGCGTCCGCTACAAGGCAGCATTCTATACCTTCCCCCATTTGAGCCGCCAGCGTTTCATAGGCGGAACGCAGCTTTTCTTCATCCGCCCAATAGCGGCGTGCCGCAAAAAACATACAAACTGTTTTCATCCTTGACCATCCCTTCCATAAAATTGAGACACATTGCTTCTTCTCTTTTATTGTAGCGCTCATAGCTCTTGCCATCAATTTTGGTTTACTGTACAATATATTCCAGAACGGAATATATTGCGAGGTGCGGCGTATGGATCTGGAATGGGTGCAAGCCTTTTTGGCCGTGGCGGATACCGGTAGCTTCTCAGCCGCTGCGGACGCGCTTTTTCTTTCTCAGCCGGTAATTTCAAAGCAGGTTCAGAAGCTGGAGCACCAGCTGGGCGTCCGCCTGTTTGACCGCGCCCATCGCAGGGCGGAGTTGACGGACGCAGGCCGCAGGGCATATCCTCCGGCACAGGCGCTGGCGCGCCAATATCAGCTTTTGGAACAGGCCATCCACCCCGACGGAAGCCTGCGCCTTGCGCTGCTCCCCGTCGCGGATTGTTACGGCTTTCCTCAAATGCTGGCGGACTTTTCCGCCGCGTATCCCCGCACGCGGCTCATGGTGGAGGAACGGGAAAATACCGCCATGCCCGCGCTCATCCAGAGCGGGCGCTGTGACGGAGCGTTTTTCCGCGTCCCGGACGGTCCCGTGATGCCGGAGGACGTCATCCTGTGCAAGGATGAACTTGTTCTTCTGGTGCCCGAAAAACTTTTCTGCGCCACAAAAGGCGCCGTCCCGCTTTCGCTGTTCAGCGGCAAGCGCTTTCTGCTGCTGAGCGCCGGCACCGGCCTGCTGGAAACCAGCCTAGAGCTTTGCCGCAAAGCGGGCTTTTCACCGCAGGTTGGGTACACCGGCGCGGCCGCGGGCAACATCGCCCGTATGGTGCGCAGCGGCGCGGGCGTTGCGATGCTTTCCCGGCGTGTGGCCGAAAGCTGCGCAGGCCCGGACCTGCGCCTGCTGACGCCGGAGCCCACATGCGGCAGTCTGCTGGTTTTCCGGCCCTCGAAGGCCGGGCTGCAGAACCCGGCCATGGGTGCGCTGCTGAAGCATTTGGCGCGTGCTACGCAATGAGCGTGCTTGCGGTTTCAAGCTTTTTACCGGTTCACGCACTGTGTCGGGTTTCTCTCGATTGATAAGGAGCAGTTCGGCAAGAGTATAGTCCCGGTTTTCGGGAAGCGTCAGCATTTTCGACATTGCGTAAGCGGCGGTTACATGCAATCGTATAACCTCTATTTTTCTCCGCGTGGAAAACCGGCATTGTGTATCACTCCTTTGCTGTGGATTTGCCGCGCAGCGGTAGAACGGTCATTTTGGGGGATTTGAGCATCAACCGTCGCCCGCATGGTTTTTTCGTTCTGAAAGCCTTTTGATCCCGCGTCATCTGGAGAGGCCAAAAAACGCCTGGTCTGTTGATGGAGGACGTTGCCTGGACGGCGGATATGGCAAAAGTTCTGTTCATAACGGTCTAAGTTATGTTGACCTTTCAGTTAACAACGCACCGATTTGAAAGTCTTCTGCTTTCGTTTTATCCTTGCTTGGAAATAAGAACCGCCAAAGCGGTGACAAAAGAGCAAGGCCATAATTCGCTGTCCGCTCATTCCGTCCCGTCGGAATCTTGTTGGGGAGTGCCTTCCCTGCGAAGATAGGCGGTATACAACAGCGTCGGGTACGCCCTGAAACGGGGCGCACCCGACTACATCTCCGGTTGAAAATCCAATATCTACAATCGCCAGAATGTGTATGGGCGGGCAGGCACAAGCTGTGCTTGCCCGCCTTGTCTGCCAAAAAGCGCGGCGGGCGGCGGCAGTCAATGGCGCGAAGCGTTCATCTTGACCATTGACGGCGGGCGGCTGCTGCGCTACGGCCCTTTCCAATCTGCAAGCCACAGAACAATTTCGGTAGCCGCTGCCGAAATCATGCTGTCATCTGCTCCGTTCCCGCGGTATTGACGTGAAGCCTCGCCGCTGCTATAATGAAAACACAATTTCAGACACAGGACACCATGCAGACGCAGACGGGCCGAAAGGCTTGACAGGCGGCTGCATTTTCAATTTCAGATAGGAAAGGAAGGATGCGAAGGGAAAAGAAGCACAGACGGCAAAAGACGCTCAAGACGCCATTCCTCCGCCGCACGGGAGAAAGCTGCGGCAAAATACTTTTTCGGAGGTGCAACTTGGGCAGGCGAAAAAAGCTCACCAACAACAGCGGAATCCCGCAGCATGAGATCGAGAACATCGCCCGAATTCTGATGCCGAATATTCTCGCCTACTACGAAAGCGAGGAAGGTCAGCATGAATTTGCGGAATGGAAGGCGGAGCGGGACGGGGCAAAAACGGACAAAGACAGCAACGGCGAGAACGTCGCCTGACGATAGATATAAGACAAATCCAAGGGATATATACTCCTAAAACAGCATGGCAAAGGGGATGGCAGACCGCCATCCCCTTTTGTGCGTTTGTTCAGTTTTCGTAGGGCTTATACTCCGTGACGGCGTTCAGATATGCCTCAACGTCGCCGTTCAGAACGAGGTCTGCGTAGGCCAGCGGGTCGTTGTAGATGAGGTAGTCCAGCTCCGACCGCTCATAAAGATTATCCGCCACTTCGTTCTCCACGGCGGTGCAGTCGATGGAGATCATGCTGCCGTCCTGAAACCGCAGCTCTACACAGCCAGTGTCCATGTTGAATTCACAGCTTTTGATGGTTTTCATAATTGTCCTCCTTATCCTTTGCCAGCTTTGGTTTTCTCGGCCCTCTTGGCTTGGATTCGGGACGCTTTACCACGCCGTTTCTGAAATGCGTATCCTCGAACTTCTCGAAGAAAACAAATAATCCGAACCCATCTCCGATTAAGAAGATTTGGTTCGGATTATATTTGTTTGTCTTCCTGTTACAAAAAAGATATCGACAAAAAAACATTTTCTATTATCAGTCTGAGAATGACAGCCTCACCTGCAATTTCGTTATCTACAACAAGGGTGCCCTGGAGAGGCTGTGATATCTTTTTTGCATAGGGGACAGTACGAATTTCTTCGTGCCGGGTGGCGATCTATTTATATATAGGGAAATGCAAAATTTCGCTATTAGCGAATAATTATATTGACACAGCGATAAAAGGTTGCTATAATAATATTGCAGCGAAAAGTAGCGGCAACGCCCTACTGGTCTTCTCCCCTAAATTGGAGTGCATGATATGCACTCGCGGAACATCTTCGTGGTGTTCTACCCCACGGGGACGGCACACGGCTTGACCGCCCGATGCGTCGCCACCCGTCATGGCCCAAGCCGGGCGCTTGGGCCATGACCAAAAGAATTAGATGGGTCGTCCTGTATGCACCACCTCTTTCCCGGGAGGGAGCCACACCAAACTATATTTCGTGGTTCTCGAAGGAGTAAAATTATGCATAAGCATAAGAAATCGCTGTTCATGCAGGACAAACCCGGCAACTCGTCGAACCCCCGAAGCTCTCACTGTTTCAACTTCAAGCGTAAATGGCGCAAAACCTTTTTTCAATTAGCTTTTAAGGTACTTGAAGTGTTGCTGGTGATTTTACAAATCATCCAATGCTTTTGTGAGATGTTCAAGAAGTAAGACGAGGTGGCGCAGCAAACGGGTAACCCATCTAATTTTTGTTTATTCAGCCGACGAGCTTATATTATAAATTGAAAAAAATGAGAGGTGACGAGCATGATTGGCGATATACTGAAACGGACACGTATTATCTATGGATGCAAGGCCAGCGAAATGAGCTCGAAACTTGGTATCTCTGCGAGTTACCTTTCAGAAATCGAAAACAATAAAAAGCAGCCCTCCTTGGAACTACTCCAAAAATATGCCGATATTTATGGTATTCGATTGTCCTCTTTGATATTACTTTACGAAAATATGGATGAAGCCGAAAAGTCCGGTAAAGGAACCGTCTTTATCAAAAATATGATGGAGCACTTGATACAAAG
>DBFXIC010000282.1:0-6417 GCA_048455095.1 Anaeromassilibacillus sp. | reverse complement strand
CAGACGCACCAAACCGCATTTTGCAGTCGTTCGTGCCCAGCATAAGCAGCAGCATATCCAGCGGAGCATGGGACCACAGACAAGGATAAAAATAATCGCTTCCCTTTCTTCCCGGCAAAATCGGGTCTTCAAAGACCGTAATGGAATACACTGGCGGCCCCGGCGTACTGTACAGTGAAAATTTCGGTACGCTGTTTGATTTGACCGAGTCGCAGATTGCAGGGCAGACGGCTTACGGTGTTTACGAGAAATTCTTGAACGACGAAGTATGGCCGCGTCCGTACTTGCAGGCAGAACAAGTGAGCCGTGCAGGCCAGCTCCGCACGGATATCTTCAATACCGTCAGCCAGATGAAAGCCAAATGGATCACCGGCGAAGCGGACATCGACGCCACCTATGACCAGTTCAAATCCGATCTTGAAAAAATGGGCATTGAGGAATTCGTTTCGATCTATCAATCTGCGTACGACGCATTCAACTCCGCCATGAACGGCTGATATCCCTTCTTAACACTGGGAGGAGCTTCAAATCCTGAAGCTCCTCCCATAAATAAGAATACGAAATTCCAGCGAGAACTGATGTGGAAGGAGTTTGGCTTTGCGTGATTTTTGACAGCGTAAAAAATGCATGCCTTTACCTTGGGCTGAACCCGCGGTTGGATACCGCACTGCGTTTTTTGGCCGACGGCAAATTTGCAGAGCAGGCCGCGGGAAGATATGTCCTGCAGGAGAATGATATCACCTGTTCGCGTTTTACAGCGGAAACGCATCCGTGGGAAGAAGGCTTTTTTGAGTCGCATCGGAAATTTTTTGACATTCACGTCCCTCTGTCTTCAAAAGAGCTTTTGCTCACAGCTCCCATCGAACGGCTGGTTCCTGACGGGGATTTTGACGAAGCCGCGGATTGCCAAAAGTTTCATGCGCAGCCGGCAACTGTACTGGCACTGACGCCGGGTATGTTTGCGGTCTGCTTTCCCGGCGATGGGCACATGCCTCTCGTCTGTGAAGAGGGCCGCGGACATGTTGAAAAATGGATATTCAAAGTTCGGATATAAAGCGGTGAAGCCTATGCGCTTCCACTTCGGGGGCGCGTTCGATATCTCAAAAATCTAATACAAACTGGAGGGTCAGAAAATGAAACTTGCAACGTTCGAAGTGAACGGTGAGGAAAAGTGGGGATTCCTTGCCGTCAACCCGCGCACGGAACAGGAGTGCATCGTCGTTCCTCATGACGTAGAGGCCGTGATACCGGCGCTTTGCCGCTACACGTCCTACTTCGAGCTTTCCAAGCCTTGCTTCATCGGCGAGGGCAAGGAATGGCCGAAGGATCTTCAGGGATTCCTGGAGATGGGCGAGCCCGGCATGGAACTGCTTCGAAAGATGGAGCGCTTTGTCCATGATTATGCGCGGGAGCAGGATCTGTTTTTGATCGAGCCGTGCTTTTACCCGTTGGATGAGATCCGCCTGAAATCGCCGATCCCGCGCCCGCGCGTTTACTGGGGCCTTGTCCAGAACTGCCCCTCTTTCTTTCGCAATGACCCCAAGCGCTATTTCATCAATCTGTACCCTCAGGGCCATGAACGCACGCAGGCCAGTTGCGTGGGGCAAAACGGCTATATGGTGTTCAACGGCGATGAGGATGTGTTCCCTTGCGGTTTTACGATTGAGATGGGCGTTATTATTGGCAAACGCGGCAAATACATTCCCGCCTCCCGCGCTATGGAATATGTTGCAGGCTACACCAACGTGATCGACGCCGCCCTGCGCAATGTCCAGAACGATTACAACCGTACCGAAACCCGCATGGGCAAAGACTGGTATATTGACGCCACCGCCTCCTGGATCGGCAAAAAAATGGATACCATGGGCGCAATGGGGCCGTATCTTACCACAAAAGACGAGGTCCTCAATCCTTATGATCTGTTGTGCTATTCCAAGCAGGACGGCAAGATCCGCGACCGCGGATTCTCCGGCGAAATGGTGATCGGCATTGAACGGGCAATCGAATATTACAGTTCCTTTGCAGAACTCCGGCCCGGCGACGTGTTCCATATGGGCGCCATGCAGGTGGACGGCATGCGCATGCTGCCCGAGAACAGCTTTGGGCCCGAAAACTGCGTGGAGGTTGGCATTGAAAAGGTGGGTGACCTTCGCGTTCAATTTATCTGGCCGTATAAAAACGACTGGCGCCCTGAAGACGACCCCACGCGTGCCATTCATCCCGCGGACGCCGTCCGCGACCTGTATGCGAACGGTACGGACAAGTTGTCCGGGCCGGAGGCTTTTGACGCGCATGCTGTGCGGCATTTCTGGATCAGCCACGGCAACTATGAGGCCGCCGAGAAAAATGAAGGCTTGATGCGCATTACGGACGTGCCTCGCATGCTTAATAACCCAGGCCGCGTCGTATCTGATGAAACAAACGGCCGCCTCGCCCGCCGTGCCACCACCGTAAAGGTCGGCATCGAACTGTGCGCGGTCATCGGCAAAGTGGCATACAAGGTAACGCCCGAAACCGCTCACGAATACATACTCGGCTATTCTCCCCTGGCGGTCATGAACGACCAGTCCCTGCTGGAGGATGTCGCCGTGGAGTTCTCCAACCCACAAGAACGCAACATCCCTCTGCTGTATGCGCGCTGGGGCGATGGCTACAACGTTATGCTCCCACATCCCATAGCAAAGGAAGCGGAAGATGTCATGCACGCAAAAATGCATCTTAAGGTGGACGGCATCGGCGAAATCGATACTTCTACCGAAGAATATATTGTGGATGCGGAGGGAATCCTCGTCAGCCTTACAAAATACCTGACTTTGTTCCCAGGCGACGTGGTTTCCCTGGGCCGTATCTCCACACTGCTGGAAGTTCCCGCTGATATCGTTGCGAAAGACGGTATTCATGGCACAGCCGGTATCGAAGGACTTGGTGAGCTTCCCTTCCACTTCGTAAAAGACACAGAAGCGGAAGAAGCGGAAACCGTCCGCGAGGGATTTTGAAATGCAACATAAATGTTTAAATTTTTGAGAGGAGCCAACAACAATGGTAAAATATGATACCAGTAAATTCCATGGTGTATTCGTGGCGCTGAACGCCAGTTATGATGCAAACGGTGAATTGAATACGGAAAAGCTGAAAGAGCTTGCGCTGTGGTACCATAGCCTTGGCGTGAAAGGCCTTTATGTATGCGGCAGCACGGGCGAAGGTATGCTGTTGACGGCTGAAGAGCGCAAAGCCTCTGTGAAAGCTGTGTGTGAGGCTGTCGGGGGAAAGCTCGTGATCCTGTGCCATGTGGGCGCGCCCTCCACGCGGCAGGCCGTAGAACTGGCCAAGCACGCGGAAAGCTGCGGCGTAGATGCCGTATCTGCCGTTCCATGTGTGTTCTATATCCACTCCGAAGATGCGATCGCCAACCATTGGAACACAATCACGGAGGCTGTCGACCTGCCTTTCTTCATTTACAATATTCCTCAGCTTACCGGCTATAACCTTTCCCGCGGGCTGTTTGAGCGCATGCTCCAGAATGAAAAGATCGCAGGCATCAAAAACTCCAACGAGGTCGCTCACCAGATCATGCAGTTCAAGGCGTTGGGCGGTGAGAACTTCATTGTGCTGAACGGCCCGGACGAACAGTACCTGGCCGGCCGCCTGATGGGGGCGGACGGCGGAATCGGCGGCACCTACGGCCCGATGCCCGAACTTTACATGAAGCTGGAGGAATACATCTGCGCAGGCGAAATCGAAAAAGCACGCCGGCTACAGGAAAAGATTTTGTTCTTTATTTACCGCCTGTGCTCTTTCCCGTCCATGTACGGCGCCAATAAGGCGATCATCAAGCTGCGCTCCGGTATTGATATCGGCCAGCCCCGGCTGCCGTTCCTGCCGGTATCCAGTGAAGACCCGAAGGTTGTCGAGCTTAAAAATGATATTGAGAAAGCGATTGCCGCGCTTGATTAAAGGCGGTCTCATTCTCCGCTGAAACCGCGCGGTGACGATACAGGCGGCAGATTGAGTTCTGCCGCCTGTATATTTTTGTTTTTTCTGCGCCCATCCACAATATACCTTAAGATGGGACGGTAAGCGGCGCTCAGCGTTTTTTATTGGGGAGGAAAAGTATTGTATGGAAGTGTTAAAGCTGATTGCGGTTTTTGCCGCAATCATTTTGATTTTGAGGATGAAAAGGCCTTTGTGGCTTGCCCTCTGCTGCGGAGCGCTGGCCACTGTTGCCCTTTACGGGCTGAGCCCGCTTGAAACCCTGCGGCTCGCCGTCCGCTCGGTGCTCAGTGCCGACACATTGATCCTTGTGAGCAATATATACCTGATCACGTTCCTCCAGCGCATGATGGAGCACATGGGGCACCTTGAGCTGGCGCAGAAGTCCCTTTCCGGCCTGTTCAACAACCGCCGGGTCAACGCTTCGGTTGCCCCGATGTTTGTAGGCCTTCTTCCGTCGCCCGGCGCGATTTTCATTGCCGGGTCCATGGTGAACAATGCCTGTGAGGATCACCTTCCCGTGGAAGACCGGGCGTTTATCGCAAGTTATTTCCGCCACATTTCTGAAAGTTTTATGCCCACATATGCTTTTATCCTGTTTGGCTGCCAGCTTTCCGGTGTTCCGGTAAATGCGTTTGTTCTGGGAATGATTCCCATGGTGGCATTGCTGATCCTGCTGGGATACTGGTTTGAGCTCCGCAGGCTCCCAAAGGATACCGGGGTGCCTCCAAGTGACAATCGGCGGCAGGATATGAGAGACCTTATCCGGAGTATCTGGAGCATTGCTGCGGTGATCGCCCTCATCCTTGCTTTTGACCTGCCGGTCTGCATCGCTATTTTACTTGTGATCGTGGTTTATTTTTTCGTCAATCGGTTCACTCTGTCGATGGTGCGGCCCTATATCATATCCTCCTTTGAACCAAATATCATCGTAAATACTTTTATTCTCATGATATTCCGCAATTTGCTTACGGCGGCAGGCGTCATTGAAAAGTTGCCCGTCTTTTTTGAAGGTCTGCCTATCCCGGCCTTTGTGGTGTTTTTTCTGATATTTTTCTGCTGTACCATGATTGCAGGTTCCACTGCAACCATTACGTTGTGCACGCCGCTGGCCTTCGCCACCATACCATTCGGCGGGCTGCCCCTAATGGTACTGCTGATGAGCTGTACTTACGCAGCTATGCAGATATCACCCGCGCATATTTGCTTGTTCCTGTGCTGCGATTACTTTAAAATCAGCATCGGTTCCCTAATAAAAAAGACGCTGCCTGTGATCATAGCGTTTTATCTCATTTTATTCCCCTATTACTTTTTATTAAACCTGTTTTTTTCCTAATGGCTTTCATTGCTCAAGAAGGGAGGCGTGCCTTTATGATACGCGTGGGTATCGCAGGGATCGGTTATATCGCAGAGGAGTATATCAAACTGTTTTCGCAGGGCAAAATCAAAAACGCCGAGCTCCATGCGCTTTCCAGCAGAAATTATGCACATATGGAGGAGATTAAAAATACTTATCATCTGACTGACGCCACACTTTTTTCAGACTACAATGCGATGCTCGCCAGCAGCGGCATCGACATGGTTATCGTCTGCACACCGCATTTCTGCCATCCGGACATGGCCATTCGGTCGATCGAACGGGGGATCCATACTTTGATTGAAAAGCCGGTCGGGGTTTTTCCGGAAGAGCTGGAAACCCTGCGGCTCTGTTGCGCCCGGCATCCGGATATACGCTCCGGAGTGCTGTATTGTCGGCGTGGAAACAAAGCCTTCATAAAGCTGAAGGAATTGACGGACAGCGGTTTCATCGGTGAAATGAAGCGGGTCACATGGATCGTCACCGACATGTACCGGCCTAAAGCGTATTTCGACGCTTATCCTTGGAAAGGAACTTTCCGGGAAGAAGGAGGCGGGCTTCTGATGACTCAGGTATCCCATCAGATCGACCTTCTTGTGTGGCTGTGCGGCCTTCCGTCCGCGCTGCAGGCATTTTGTTCCATCGGACGGGAGCGCGACATTAAAGTTGAAAACGAAGCCACCGTTGTGATGAAATATCCGCGCGGCGCAACAGGGCAGTTTGTCGCTTCTTCCCGCGAGTGTCCCGGCAGCAACCGTCTGGAAATCATCGGAAGCCATGGACAGGCGGTTCTGGAAAATTACAGCATTTTAACTCTTCGTTCACTGCAGCAAGACGAAAAGGATTATTCTTTACAAAGCAGCGAGCCTTACGGGCGCATTCCTTACACAGAGCAGCTGTTCACTTTTAAAAATGAGGAGAACAGTATCTTGCAGGCTGGTATCATAAATAACTTCATTTCTGCAATCACAAAAAACGAACCGGTTTTGTGCCCTGTACAGCAGGCGCTCGACACCCAGATCTTCATCCAAACAGCATATCTGTCTGCATGGAAGCAAAAGATGACGACG
>DBFXIC010000281.1:0-7197 GCA_048455095.1 Anaeromassilibacillus sp. | reverse complement strand
TTTCCGTACAGCCGGAAACGGAATTCATCCTAGTGAAAGCGGCCCGGACAAAACGGGACTGAGAGGATAAATCGCCCGGCAGCCCGAGCCCGCCCATCCCGCGGCTGTATGCGGATAACGGCAATTCGGAAGAAAATAAATTTTCCGGTGTTTTCGGAGACAGACGCATATAATTGTTAAGCCCAAACATTTGTTGTTCAAAAGGAGGGTTGTTGGTGAGGACGCCAACCGGATTTTCATAAATCCTGAGCCCCTCCCGAACCGATTCGACCGTAATGGCCCCTTCCCGGTCGGCGATCAGCCAATGAAGCTGTGCTGCCGGCATCTGCTCATTGAACGGAAGTCCCACAAGATTGGCTTTTGCAAGGAGCGCGCCGGCCTCCTTCACAGTGGCGCACTGTCCCAGGACCCAAGGAATAAACTCGAATACAGCGATATTATCCTTTCCTTTCGCCGGAGACGCCGCATAACAAGCATTCCCCACGAAGTTCAGCCCTGCCATACCCAGCCCTTTTTCGTTGACCGCGTCGTAATACAGCGGATACTCCTGTGCAACACAAGCCATACCGATAACAGCAAAATGGTGCGGCATCTCCGCCATATACCGAAAAGGAAACGGCTCGTTGCGCGGCGTTATTACGACTTCTTCCCCATACGAAAATTCGTAGTCTAATGTGCGTCCAAAATAAAAATCCTTCGTTTTATAGGTCGCTGCCGTACACATGTGTTATCCTCCTGCTGCAAAAGTTGGGTTTTTCCGCGATAACTGCCATGCCTCAAACCTGTTCGCGCTTCAGGGCCCATTTTTGGGGTATTTTCAAAAACTTTCCATTTCCAGCGCCGCATTTCTGCCGAAAACTCTGCTGCTTTTGAGGCACCAAATTCTTTACCTTTATATTTTACAATATCTGTCCTGTTTTTGCACGCGGACGATAAATATTTTTTCATATGCTATTTTTTTATCCATCTGCTTTTCCTCGCTCAGATTATGCGGCCCCCATCGCCTGCGACAGTAATTCTTTGTCTTTTGCCGCATTTCTATTTTTTAATCGTAAGTCATACGGCGGGTTTCTCAACAATTCTATATGACAGCCCGTCAAGAAAAAATAATGATGAATATCGGCCCCGACGCCGGTGCATGCCTACATCCGTTCATCCACCGCCATAAGTTTATGGCTCAGGAACTCGTTGCGTTCATGCAAAATCTGCCGCAAGAAAAAAGCCATCCCTAAGGGATGGCTTCGGCAATATGCGTCCAAGGACTCAATCCCCGGGCCCGCTGATTAAAGGTCAGCTGCTCTAACAACAGCAACAGGCTAAAAGAAAAGTCTAACCGTTAATACAATTCGCAGGATTCCGCCTCAAATCGACTCCCAATATCCATACATTCGCGTTACGAATTTGTAGCGTCTTATCCTTCGCTTTATTTATTGATGGTCTTCCAGCCAGCGGACCGCGCAGTGCGCCAGACAAGCGGAGCCGATTGGACAGACCTCCTCATTGAACTGAACCTTCGGATTGTGTGCAGGGGCATCGCCACGCTCATCCATATATCCTGCCGAAAGATACATGAATACGCTGGGGACTCTCTCTGCAATAATTGCAAAGTCCTCAGAAGCACTGGCTGATGTGTCGGGAACAGGAGTCAGACCAGGAATTGGTAGTTCTTCCATATAGCTTACCATCTCGTCCGTCATAGCAGGGTCACATACCAGTGGCGGCACCTCAGAAATCATCTCGACCTGTGCCATCCCCCCAAATACCTCTGCGGTCTTGAGAGCAACCTCTTTCAGCCGCCGGACCAGTTTCTCACGGCTGGCACTGTCATTGGTGCGCAAGGTTCCTTGGAGGACGGCAGTATCAGGGATGATGTTGGGGGCTGAACCTGCGGAAAAATTGCCGATGGTCAGCACACAGGCTTTGCCGGGATCTGCCTCCCGAGCAATCAGCGATTCCAAGGCAAGGTACACATGGACACCGATATTGATTGGGTCGATGGAACTGTGCGGATATGCGCCGTGGGCGCCCCGTCCGTGGATTGTGATTCGAAAACCATCCACAGAGTACATCATAGTTTTGCCGCTGTTGTACATAAACAAGCCCACAGGCATCCTTCCCGGGCCGACATGATAGGCTAGGGCTGCATCCACTCCTTCCAGTACTCCATTTGCCAGCATATCCTTCGCACCCTCAAAGGTTTCTTCAGCAGGCTGGAACATGAACCGAACCCTGCCAGACAGCATAGATTCATTTTCTTTTAATATCTTTGCCGCTGTCAGCAGCATGGCCGCGTGGAAATCGTGGCCGCATGTATGAGCCTCCGTGCCGGTTGGGCAGGAAAAGCTTTCGCCGCTTTCCTCCGGCATGGGAAGCGCATCCATGTCCGCTCGAAGCAGGATCGTCCTACCCCCTTCCTGCCCCAACTCTGCAATCACTCCATGTCCGCATGGATGTGGATCCAATCCATATCCTCTCAGCTGCTCCATAACATAGGTTTGTCCTTTTGGCATATGAAGTCCCACTTCCGCGTTGCTGTGCAGCCAACGACGGTGAGAGATGGTTTCCTCACGCAGTGCCAGTGCCCGTTTATAAAAATCCATAATCGTACTCCTTAATTTGCTGCGAAAATCAGTAAACATATGCTGAGAAAATTATAGCAAACGAGTTTAATAACCTCAACAATGTTTATAGTTTACCCACAACTTATAAAAAAGACGCATCTGGCTTGGAAATGCCACAGACTGTGCACATTTAAATTGTCCGGCAATTTTCCCTCCCGCAGAATCCTTTTGAGCCGGAATGTGAATGTCCCAGGCACCATCGGATCTCCCCAGCCTGCCGGAACAGATAGTCATCTTCCTCCAGTCCCCTCTGCACCACGCCGTGCTCTCTCCTGCGCGGTTCTTCGGTTCTTTCACCAGGATCGGTTGGCCGCTCAGTTTTACCACATTGCGCCGGATATGCAGCACCTGCTATCTGACCACTGCAAGCTGCATGCCTCGCTCCGGCGCATGCTCGTGGCAAGGCTCATCTTGAAATAGGCCTCATATTTCAGGCCCTGGCTTTCCAGTTCGGTGATAAACCTTTGCACTATTTCCTCAATCGTCACCGGACACTCCTGCAGCGCGCCTTTCTTCTTGTACCCCGACGCAATGTAAGTGTTTTCCTCCTATTCCGTGTACTCTCCCCTTAAAAACAGCGCCCGTGAAATTTCTCCCCACGGGCGCTGTCCGTTATTCGTTATACTTGCTTTGCGCAGTCGTTCAATTCAGACTTCTTCGTGTCATTCCAGCGGTCCACCGTCCCCACAAGATAGACTTTGATGCGGCGGAGCCGCTCAAACTTCACGCCTTTTCCGGTGCGCTCCGCATTGTCGATGCTGTTGTTTTCCATGTGGAACCATTTATCTGAGATACATCTTTCCTTGGCATCTGAAACGCCGATTTCTTTGAACAGACAACAACAGAATTAACCGAATGCTAAATCGCCACTTTTGTGAATTGTACAAACCGAAAATTGAAATAAGATAAGAGAATTGGCTCATCTTGCAAAGAAAATGCGCTAAAAGTTGCAAAAATCCTTTTTAAAATAGTGCAGATATGTCAATTTGCGTCCTTGTTTATCGGATATACGCATTAGCGTCCGGTCGAGGGCTCAGCTCAATTCCGAACACAGTGTGTTCGCATTTAGAAGCATCACATAAAACTTGTGCATAATATTTTTTCACCCGATCCCGTTGTTTATCTGTCAATTTATACTGCTTATTTGCCGTTTTTATCACCGCTGCTGCCATAACACAGCTTGCATGATTATGTATGTAGTATAAAGCAAAAGATCACTATTTCATCAATGCCCAAGTGTTATAACAACTGATTCCGATAATGGTAAACATTAACCCGATAAATAGAATCTCTACATGCTTATCATCAATCTTCTTGTTGATTTTCCTACCTACAGCACCCCCGCCGATTCCTCCGGCCACCATTAGAACCAGCCAGAGCCATTCAAATTCCGGAACAGTTTTTGTGAACAATGTTGTCGTAACGCTTGTAATCTGCGAAATCAAAATAATGTACAAGCTGTTCTGCGCCGCCACCTTTGTGGACATCGAAAAGAAGTAGTACAAAACCACCAGGTTGATTGGTCCGCCGCCAATTCCCAAGAAGCTCGACATAATACCGAGTGTTATGCCGATTATTACGCAGGGCACGGTCCCCCTCACCCGGCGTGTTTCGATATTCGCTTTGTTTACAGTGTAAGCGAGCGTGTAAATTGTAATGATCGTCAGACAGCCGGCCTGTACGCCCCCCACCATATTCGGGTTGGATGCCGCTTCTTTAACAGCAGTAAACAGCTGTTTGCCTAAAACGCCGCCGAGAGCCGCTCCCAATGCCAACGGCGTCCCTGTTTTGAAATCCACAACACTATCACGGGACGCCGCCGCTCTCCCAACAGAGTACAAACTCATAGAGAGCACTGTACAGCCCGATAAGAAACTTATCGTGGATACGCTGGCCATCTGGAACAGATCCAAAACCGGCTTGATGATAACTCCGCCGCCGATTCCGCAGATCGCACCCGCTGTTGATGCCAGAAAACTGACTAGAAATGCTACCATTGACATTTTATGAATCCTCTCGTCCCTTTTTCACATACTGCATCCAATTTGAGCCAAGCATATTCAAAGAAGCGTCCGCAAGTAGTTTTGTAATAATTTCACACGATGACGTCATGACAACAGCTCCTGTCCCTCCGGCATAGTTGCTTTTTTGTATGTCTTGTACCTTACGTCTGATCTTCTTTATTCCGCAAGCCTGCCCCCTTTTCGCGCGGGGACTGTTTGTACAGTGCAATGTGTTCATGTTTTCTCTTTGGATAAAACGCAATACGCCTTGCGATCGTTTTTCGCAGTGTCTGCCATGGCAGCTGTTAAAATACTTTTGTCTGTCCGGTGACGTTCCAAACGTTGCAAGGTGTGCAGCTCTCTGCTGGATATGCCTTTTTTCGTGCAGTCAGTCCCATTGCCCACCATCTTATTTCCGGTACTATTTTACACGGTACAGCGCATAGTTCGGATTTTTCTTGATATAGTCGTCGCAGCTATGGGCTGATACACCCGCCCCCCACAGACCGGCCAGCCCAATCTGGCCAGAGCCAAACACTGCTTCCCGTGCGCCGTCGATCTCCGGGTTCACGTATTTCGCAAACCATTTCTCCAGCCGTCCGCGCAACTCCTGCTCCAGCGCCTCGAAACCGCCGTGTGCCAGAAGATTGTCCTGCTCTCCGGGGTCTGCCTTCAGGTCATAAAGCGCGTTTGGACCATACGGATAGCGTGCAATATATTTATAGCGTTGATCCCGCAGCATCCGGTTGGGGCCATATTCGTCCATCACCACAATCCCGCCGGGACGTTCAAAGCCCTGGCCCAAAAGCGCCGGTACAAAGGAAACGCCCGGACGTTTTGCCATATCAAGGGGTTTTAACCCCAAATAATCCAGTAATGTGGGCATAAAGTCATAAGCAGACACCAGCGAATCACAGACAACTCCAGCGGGGATACGGCCTGGATGCCGTGCGATGAACGGCACTTTCACTGATTCCTCATACATGTTCAGTGGGAATGTGCCGTTTCCCTTGCCCCAAAAGCCGTGATGTCCGCAGGAGAACCCATTGTCTGAGGTAAACACCACGAGCGTATCCTCCGCAAGGCCCAGTTCGTCCAGCGTCTCCAGAATGTGTCCGATCCCTGCATCCATGGCAGTAACAGCCGCAAAATAGCCAATCAAATTCGCCCGCTCATCTTTTGCTACTTCATCCGTCAGGTAGATGCTGTCCGGATGCCGCGGCAGATGCGGCACAGATTCAAACAGACAGTTTTCATACAGCTTTGTGTATTCTTCGGGGTGGTTATTGAGCCACGGCGCATGCGGAGCCGTATAGGCCACATGCAAATAAAACGGTTTTTCTGCCTCTTTGTGCGAATTTAAAAACTCCACTGCATCATCTGTGATAGCATCGGTGACATAACGCTCTTCCCGATATAATACACCATCCCGGTACAGGGGCGCCCCATAATAGGGCCCTCCTCCGGATTTGTGGCAAAACCAATGCGTAAAGCCCTGCTGGGCCCGGGCGCTGGCTCCCATATGCCACTTGCCGCTCAATGCACATTCGTAACCACTTTCGGCCAGAGCTTTGGTATAAGAATATTGACCCGCCAGATATTCGATGGATGCTCGGCGTTCGTCGTCATCCCGCAGCCAGTCATGCACACCGTGCTGAGACGGGATACACCCTGTCAGCAGCGAAGCTCTCGCCGGTGAGCATACCGGCGAAACGCAGAAAAAATTCTCAAAACGCATGCCCTGAGCAGCCAGACGGTCGATGTTTGGAGTATATATCTCCCTGTTGCCTGCGCAGCCCAGCGACCAGAACCCCTGATCATCTGAAATAATAAATACCACGTTTGGTTGCTTCATATAAATCCCCCCGGAATGGTCACAGGCACCGTACCAAGACAATAACGCAAGCGCAGCAAAAAGTTCACTCCATGTTCCACGGTGACTGTCGCTTATTGGGAAGCGTTTTCCCCTCGTCAATCGCCTGCAAGCCCGCCCTGTGTGAGGCCCTTGACGTAATATTTTCGAATGGCAATACCAAAGAATATTACCGGCAGCGCAATTACAATGGCACCAGCGGCAATGACGCCCCAATTCATTTTTTCGAATACGATGAAATTCAAAACACCGATCGGAGCAGTTTGCACCTTCTGCCGTGTGAGCAGCAGCGCAAACAAAAATTCATTCCACGAAAAGATGAATGATAAAATTGCCGTAGAGGCGATGCCCGGCGTAGCCAAGGGAATAGAAATCCTGAACAGGGTTTGTAAAAGCGAACAGCCGTCAATGCGCGCGGCTTCTTCCAGACTTATCGGTATATCCTCCATAAAAGCTCTCAGACTCCACACAATGATTCCCAAGTTTGACGCGAAATAAATCAGTGTCAAGCCGATATAAGTATCCAATAACCCCAGTTCTTTGTAGGCAATAAAGTAGGGAATCACAAATACTGCGCCTGGGCTCATGCGCGTGATCAGAAGCACATAAAAAAAGGCCTTCTTAAACCGAAACTCACAACGGGCAAAGATATAAGCTGACGGGATCCCCACCAACAGCGCCAGTATAATAGACAATACGC
>DBFXIC010000280.1:0-8717 GCA_048455095.1 Anaeromassilibacillus sp. | reverse complement strand
GGGGCTATCATACGGGAATTGGTATGTGATGGGAATGAAAGAAAACCTCCTTTCTGAAATCAGATTGTACGATAGCCTCTAATAATTAACGACACAAGGGCGCACTCTTTGTTCCTGATATTCACAATCTTCTGCAAATTTATTTTATGTCTCCATTGCATCCGTCCACATCTCGCACTGGCTCATCACGGTCTGTACCGCATCCTCCATGCCCTCCGGCGGATACTTGTGCTTTTTGAGAAGCCGCTTTACCAACCGGCGCATACCGGCCCGGGCGCTCTCCTTCTTCTGCCAGTCAATGGTGCGGTTCTGGCGTAGCAGATCGGTCAGTTCTTTGGTAATCGCTATCAGCTCATCGCGTTCGTAGAAATCCTTGATCGCCTGCGGTTTGGTGATCGCATCGTAAAAGGCCAGTTCCTCTGCAGTGAGCCCCAGCTTTTCGCCCTCTGCATGAGCGTTGGAAATTTCCTTGGCCAGCTTGAGAAGCTCCTGAATCACTTCTTCGTTGGTCAGCATCCCGTTGAGATACCGGTTCATGGTGCTCTGGATGATCTCGGAGAATTTTTCCGATTTCACCAGATTGGTACGCCGGTAGATGGAGACCTGCTCCGCAATCAGCTTTTTCAGCAGCTCGACCGCCAGATTCTTCTCCTTCATGCCAGCGATTTCTTCAAGGAATTTCGGGTCAAAGAGGGAGAACTCCGTGCCCACATCGGAAAACAGGTTGATGACGCCTTCGCTCTGGATGCTGTGCTTCAACAGTTCGTTGATGCGCTGGTTGACCTCCGGCAGCGTGAATTTTTTCCCGGTTCCTCCGGTTGTGAGCCGCACCAGCATGGTCCGCACCGCCTCAAAATAGGCCGCCTCAAACCGGGTCCTTTCATCCACCATACTGCTGCACAGGGAAAGGGCCTGCCGAAGCAGAAGCGCTTCCTTGATGTAAACGTTCTGCGTCTTTTCGCTGTCGGGCAAGCCGCGCTCGGCCACCGATTTACCCAGCAGGAAGTTGACGCCGCCGCTGATCATCCGCGCCTTTTCCAGATCGTCCCCCGTCAGGAAGCCGGTATAGTCAAACCCGTGGAAGAGATCGCGGCAGACTTCCAGCTTTTCCAGGAACTTGGGATAGGCCGCCTTGCCCACGTCGGGGTCGCCGTAGTTCTTCTTGTCCCGGACGGTGTAGTCGTTCATGGCCTGCTTGAGCGCGGCGGCGATGCCAACATAGTCCACCACCAGGCCGCCCTCCTTGTCCCGGAAAACGCGGTTCACCCGGGCGATGGCCTGCATCAGGTTGTGCCCGGCCATGGGCTTGTACACGTACATGGTGGCCAGGGACGGCACGTCAAAGCCGGTGAGCCACATGTCCACCACAATGGCGATTTTCATGGGGGAGTCGTTGTCCTTGAATTTGCGGGCCAGCTCCTCCTTGTGGGCCTTGTTGCCGATGATCTCCCGCCATTCCTCCGGGTCGCTGTTGCCCTGGGTCATGACCACGCCGACCTTTTCCGTCCAGTCCGGGCGAAGCTGGAGTATGCGCTTGTAAATCTTCATAGCGATGGGGCGGGAATACGCCACGATCATGGCCTTGCCCGTGAGCAGATGGGCGCGGTAGTTTTCGTAATGGTCCAGAATGTCATCCACCAGCGAGGCGATGGTCTGGTCCGCCCCCAGAATGGCCTCCATCTGGCCCAGTTCCTTTTTGCTCTTTTCGATGACGTAAGGGTCGGCATTCTCAGCCATCAGGTCATATTCCGCGTCGATGAGCTGCAGGATGTTTTTGTCCAGCTTCAGGTGGATGACCCGGCTTTCGTAGTAGACCGGGCGGGTGGCGCCGTCCTCCACCGCCTGGGTCATGTCGTAGATGTCGATATAGTCGCCGAACACATCCCGGGTGCTGCGGTCCCTGGCGGAGATGGGCGTGCCGGTAAAGCCGATGTAGGTTGCGTTCGGCAGGCTGTCGCGGATGATGCGGGCCGTGCCAATGGAGGTCCGCACCTCCAGCTCGCCCTTTTCATTCTGGCGGGTGACCACCTTTTCGGTGAGGCCATACTGGCCCCGGTGGGCCTCATCCGCCATGACCACGATGTTCCGGCGCTCCGACAGGGGCTCTCCGGTTTCCTCGAACTTCTGCATGGTGGTGAAGATGATGCCGTTTGCCTGACGGCCCGCCAGCAGCTCCTGCAAATGCTGGCGGCTTTCGGCCTGCTGGGGCGTCTGGCGCAGGAAATCCCTGCAACGGGAGAACTGGCCGTAGAGCTGGTTATCCAGGTCGTTGCGGTCGGTGATGACCACAATGGTGGGGCTTTCCAGCGCCTTTTGCAGGTAATGGGCATAGAACACCATGGACAGGGATTTTCCGCTGCCCTGGGTATGCCAGAACACGCCGCCCTTGCCGTCGGTGACGGTGGCATGCCGGGTGGATTCGATGGCCTTTTTCACGGCGAAATACTGATGATAGCCCGCGAGAATCTTGAAGGTGTTGGCGCCGTCCACATTGAAGCAGATAAAGTTGCGCAGGATGTCCAGAAACCGCGCCTTTTCAAAGATGCCCTCAAAGAAGGTGTCAAACTGGGCGTGCTGGGTGTTTTCGTAGCTGCCATCCTTGGTCTTCCACTCCATGAAGCGGTCCTCGCCGGAGGTGATGGTGCCCGCCTTGGAGGTAGTCAGGTCGCTCATGACGCATACCTGATTGTAGATGAACAGCGACGGAATCTCGTGCATGTAGTTGCGCAGCTGCCGGTAGGCGGCGGAGGCATCCGTCTCCTCGCGGGAGGGGGACTTGAGCTCCACCACCACCAGAGGCAGGCCGTTGACAAACAGCACCACGTCGGCCCGCTTCTCGCTGTTTTCCACCACCGTCCACTGGTTGACGGCGATAAAGCGGTTGTTCTCCGGGTGCTGGTAGTCCACCAGGTACACCAGACCCGCGCGCTCCTCGCCCTTCACCACGAACTTGACCGGCACGCCGTTTTGCAGATAGTCGGTAAAGACCATGTTTTTCTGCAGGAGGGAGCCGGACGCAAAGTTTTTGAGCTTATACACCGCGTCATCCAGTGCCGCCTGGGGTAGGGAGGGGTTGACCGCCCGCAGCGCGGGCAGTAGCTCATCCTCATACAGGGGCGAGTGGTAGTCACGCTCAATATCCGGGCCGTAGGCATAGGAGTAGCCCAAGGTCTGAGTAAAAAGCTGCAAGACGGCGTTTTCGTAGTTGGATTCGGTGAAGGGCATGGTGGATCACCTCTTGTGTGTATCAGAATTCACTATTTGGAAGGGCAATACCCTTCGTCAAATTTGCATTTGTCCTGTGGCGAATTTGTATCCGCTAACAAAAGGTCATGGGTATCTTTGGCAATTCTATATTTCTGATATTCGATTACTTTTCCTTCTTGATACCAGGCAAGACAGCAAATTGTCGCGCTGACATATACATGGATTCCTCCTGCATATGAATATGGGCCTTCTTCAGTAAAACCAATCAGTTTATTAATGTCATTCTGAAAATGGGCTAATCGCGTATCATTGCGCGTTTTTACTTCTACAACAAGGAGATTGTTCTCGCTATTTCCCCGTTGATGTACAATCACATCAGGGAAATTAAATCGTTTCCCTCTCAAAGATTTTGGTTCAGCACCCCTTCTGTTGTACTCACAATCGACATGATAGCCGCATTTTTCAAAGTTCTGTGCGACATAAAGCCCGAGCCTGAAAACGATGGAACGCTCACTGCATTGCTTCTCAATTATAGCAAAATCCTTATGGTATAATGTAGCAATCGCTTCTTCAAATTTTCTTCTGGCAAACTTGAAATTTTCATCCATTTGATCTCACCTTTATGTTTGGTACTCAACACTCTAAGCAAATACGAAGATAAGCAATAGTCCCTGTGAATGTCTGGGAGGTAGGCGTAAGTATAGCCGGGGTGGTGAAGAACTGCAACACGGCGTTTTCGTAGTTGGATTCGGTGAAGGGCATGGGCGATCACCTTCCTTGTTTTTTACTTGTTAGTTGCAGTTCTGATTCTATTTGCTTTACATATTTTTCTTTAAACTGATCACAAAGAGCGCAAAACCTATCTTTCGATATTCCAGCTTCTCTTGAGTAAGGGCCTTCCTTTTCCGTTGTGGAATGGACGCTGCATGCTTCAATCAGAGTAGTGGCCTCGTTGATGATTTCGGAAAGCATTTCTGCATTATATTCTGGAAAAAGGAATTGACCGGCAACCAGCTTGACTTCCTCCGATTTTAAGACAATCACATATTCCGTATAGCTTTCATTCTTCGCAAAGTCTTTCTTATCCCCAAACCAGAGTTTAAATGCAGATACAACCGCCATTTTCGTTGTACAAGGCTTTATTTGTTCACTAATCACCAATATTTTTTGTATGACGGTATAACACTCATACCGTTTTTCAAACAGCCCAATCTTATCTTGTTGCTTTGCAATTTTTATAGGAACTCGCGCAGCAACAATGATTGCAACGAAAGATAAGACTACCCCTATAAGAGAAATCACGACCGAAACCCAATCAATCCAGCCAGACTTTGTTGTGTTTTGGATTGCATAAACAATCGCTTCCAAACCCTGAATCGTTTCAAATCGCATACGTTTCCTCCTTTGTACCGTTGATTCCAACGCAAAAGCGGTATTTTAAACACGAAGGGTAGAAACGTCAATTTCACCGGACATCAGTTTCGGTAGAAGTGCATCTCTGAGCTCAGAGATTTTCAGATTTTCAAAAAAATGATTTTTCATTTCCATAAATAAACAGGAAGTCACGCTTTCAAAGTCATTCATTGCTCTTTGGCTTGGGCGCCTTAGAACAAAACGACCAATCGTATCTGCCGATACACGTTGACGTCCACTGCTCCCGTTCATGTTCTTAACCGCATAGTCGACAAATTCAGGATAACGAGCAAGGCAATATAAGAATTCTGAAGGTACGCCACTCTTAGGCGCAAGAACAATGTACTCCGTAGAACCAAAGGCAACTTCTTCATCATTGAGAAAGTTAATATACGCTGTTTTTCCATTTTCAAGGCAGGGTGTAATTCTGGCTAAAAGTGTGTCACCATTTGAAAAACGCATTCCTCCGGTAAAAGGTTTCTTTTCCCATCCGCTCGGAAATGCCCCTGTGGTTGAAAGCTGCGACATATCTATATATCGTGCCACTTGGTTCTTGGAAAGTGGCCTCTTTGGATTGAGAAATGCGATATCAGATACCTGACACTCTTGCTCGCCGAATTCCGTTATCAACATATGAAACAGTGAAAAAGCCTGCCGCTCCAAATTCTTGTTGATCTTGTTGTTGAGTTCGATTTTATCGTCTAAACAGGATAACAGGGAAGCAATTTTTGTTTGAATATCTTTTCGAGGAAGCCATACATCAATATCTTGTATATTTTTAATTGGCAACTTGGCTTGAACCGCCCCCACTATTCCTCTTGTGATTTCCGCTTGTCCTTTTGAGGACTTTAAATAGTAGTACAAGAATTTGCTATCTATTTTCTCTGTTGCAACAATTTTCACACAATTTTCGGTTAAGTTTGCATTATCTAAAGATTCGCCAACCATAGCAACCAATCCGATTGTTCCTACAATAGAAAGTATAATGTCTCCTTTCTGAACAATATAGCGTGCAATTTGTTTTTGGGTCTCATCGTCTACAAATTCGTAATTAGAATTAAGTTCAAGCGTTCTTTGGTCATTTAAGTCTCTAACACGGATATAAGGATGTGAGTTAGTAGTAGAAATTAGATTTATGCCTTTGGGTAACCGTTTTCCGCCTTTGACAGCTGCCAAAGTTCCGAGTTTACACTTCATACCCAATCCCCCTCAACTGCTCCCTGATCTGCGCCTCCAGCTCGTGGGACTGCCGGAACAGCCCCGATAGCTCGCCGGTGAGCCGGGTCATCTTCTCCTCGAAGGGTTCGCCGTCGTCCTGCTGCTCCTCGATGCCCACATATCGGCCGGGGGTGAGGATGTAGTCCTGCCTGGCGATTTCCTCCGTGGTGGCCACGGCGCAGAAACCCTTCACATCCTCCAGGGTGCCGCCCACAAAGGCGTTGTAGGTGTCGGCCAGCTTGCGGATGTCCGCGTCGGTCAGCTCCCGCAGCTTGCGGGTCACCATGGCGCCCATCTTGCGGGCGTCGATGAACAGGGTCTTGCCCTTCTTCCGCTTGTTTCTGGCCAGAAACCACAGGGAGACGGGAATCTGCGTGGTATAGAACAGCTGGGACGGCATGGCTACGATGCAGTCCACCAGATCGGCGTTGATGATGTTCTTGCGGATGTCGCCCTCGCCGCCGCTCTGGGAGGAGAGGGA
The DNA here is from genome assembly GCA_048455095.1 of Anaeromassilibacillus sp. Taxonomy (GTDB): domain Bacteria; phylum Bacillota; class Clostridia; order Oscillospirales; family Acutalibacteraceae; genus Anaeromassilibacillus. Next base: position 2,398 of record DBFXIC010000280.1, on the reverse strand, counting down.
ACCGTTGGCCAGCACCATGCCGATGCGGCCGTTCGGCGCAAGGTGCCAGATCATGTGCTGGAGCCAGGCAAAGTTGGCGTTGCCGGCGGGCGGCGTGCCGTACTGCCAGCGCACGTCGTCCAGAAGTTTGTCCTGCCCCCAGTCCGAAAGGTTGAAGGGCGGGTTCGCCAGAATGAAGTCCGCCTTGAGCTGAGGGTGGCAGTCGTTGAAGAAGGTATCGGCGTTATACTTGCCCAGGTCGGCTTCAATGCCGCGGATGGCCAGGTTCATCTGCGCCATCTTCCAGGTGGTGGGGTTGGAGTCCTGGCCGAATACGGAAATCCGGTTGATGTTGCCGCCGTGGTTCTCCACGAACTTGGCCGACTGCACGAACATGCCGCCGCTGCCGCAGCAGGGATCGTAAACCCGGCCATTATAGGGCTGCAAAATTTCCACCAGCGTGCGCACCACACAGGCGGGGGTGTAGAATTCCCCGGCGAGCTTGCCCTCCTGCTCGGCAAATTTGGACAGGCAGTATTCATAGGTGCGGCCCAGGATGTCCTTGCTGTCGCCGTGCTCCACCATCTGAATGTTGGTGAACAGGTCCACCACCTCGCCCAGGCGGCGCTTGTCCAGCTCGGGCCGGGCAAAGTTCTTGGGCAGAATGTCCTTGAGACGCTTGTTTTCCTTCTCAATGCTGCGCATGGCCTCGTCGATGACCGCGCCGATTTCCGGGGTATGCGCCGCGGCCGCGATCACCTTCCAGCGGGCGTTCTCTGGCACAAAGAAGATGTTCTCGGCGGTGTATTCGTCCTTGTCCTCCTCGAAGCCGTCGCCCTCTTCCACCAGTTCATTGTACTTGGCTTCGAAGCGGTCGGATATGTATTTGAGGAAGATCAGGCCCAGCACCACGGACTTGTATTCCGAGGCGTCCATATTGCCACGCAGCACGCAGGCCGCATCCCAGATCTGTTTTTCAAAGCCGATGTTGGCATTGGTGTTTGTTGCCATAAATGACGCTCGCTTTCGTTTGTAATTATGAACGGAAGGACATAGCCCCGGGGGCCTTTTGTCCTTCATGCAGGCAGGCATGCTCCGGCTTTATTGCTCCGCTGCAACGCCGGACTTCATCCATGCATCCACTTCGCTGATTTTAAATTTCCACAGCCTTCCGATTTTTGCAGCGGGCATGCCCCTTTTATCTATCCAGGCAAGCACCGTATCCCGGCTGACGCCGAGATATTCGCAAATTTCCTTCATGGAGCACCAGCGTTCGATGTAAGCATCCATTGATAAACCCTCGCTTTCGGGCAAATACATTCTTTCCCAGACATCATACTATGAAGTCTGTCTGAAATCAACGATTTTTGAAGGTTTATGTGGGATAAAGAAGTTTATCTTTGATTTCAATGTGCTTGCGACAAATGAAGTGGTTTCTACTGTACCTTGCCCACAGGTACGAAGCATATCCCTGCCCACGCTCTGCAAAACCGGCCGTCATTCTTGCGCATCCCAGGCGGCAATCCCTCCGCCCGTTTTTCTGCCGGTCCAAGCAGGACATAAACCGCATCGCCCGCCCCGCTTCCCCCGTCAGCCGCGCCAGCAGGTATAACACACTACACCTTGCAAGCAAGGTCGTGTGCCAAAGGGGAGGCATAGGCCCCCTTTGGAAACCCCCGGTTTTGCCGGTGTTGGCCTTGGGGCGCATTTCTGCGCCCTCTCCATCCCTACAAAACCCAAAGAAACGGTGCAGACCTGCGGACCAGAATAAAGCAAGCGGATATAAAAAATCATGTTTTTGGGTTGTTCTTCTTTGATATATGGGTTACAATAAAATCAACCCGTATAGGAGGTTGTTTCATGCAAGAAGTGGGTAAGCGTTTGAAAGCCTTGCGGGAAAGCCTTGGCCTTTCGCAGGTAAAAATGGCCGAGGCCCTGGGCTCCACACAATCCAGCATCAATCGCTATGAGAATGGCCAGTCCACCCCGCCCGTGGCGCTGTTTCGCCGTTATGCGGATTACTTTGATGTGTCGCTGGATTATATCTTTGCCCGGACGGACAAGCCTCAGGGAATTACCTACACATTTAAGCCCAAAGCCGCCCCGGAACGGGAAGAAATGCGCCGTTTCATTGAAATGTGTTTTGACCCCCAATCGCCCATGCATGAGAAGCTGAAAGAAACCCTGTTTCGTATGATGGAGGACGACCAATGAAGGCTGTGATCTACGCCCGCTATTCCTCCGACAACCAACGGGAAGAAAGCATCGAGGGACAAATTCGGGAGTGTACTGCCTTTGCCGAGAAGAACGGTATCACCATCCTGCGCCACTACATTGATCGGGCCTTTTCCGCTAAGACCGATAACCGCCCGGAATTTCAGAACATGATTAAAGACAGCGGCAAGCGTCTGTTTGATAT
>DBFXIC010000279.1:0-7495 GCA_048455095.1 Anaeromassilibacillus sp. | reverse complement strand
CACCAAACCCACGTCGGCCAAGAGCTTGAGTTCCAAAATCAGCTCAAAGCTCTCGCCCGGCGTACCGGGTTTTGCAAAGCGCGGCGTCTGGCGGGTCGGTGTGGCAAAATGAATGTTTCCCCAGCCGCCGCGTCCGCCTTTGGCGATCACCTGCGGCTCATCACCGGAAAGGTCTGCCAGAATGCGCCCTGTCTCCGCGTCTTTGACGAGCGTGCCGCGCGGCACCCGGATGACAAGATCCGCCCCTTTCTTGCCGTTGCAACGCGCCCCGCGTCCGTTTTCACCGTTTGGCGCGGCGTATTTGCGCTTATAACGGAAGTCTGCCAATGTGGAGAGGTTATCGTCCACCGCAAACACGATGTTGCCGCCCTTTCCGCCGTCGCCGCCGTCCGGCCCGCCGGAGGCCACAAATTTTTCCCTGTGGAAGGCGACCGCGCCGTTTCCGCCGTTGCCCGCTTTCACTGTGATTTTGGCATTGTCTATAAACATATGCATACTCCACTTTCCTGAGATTGCGCCGCTCAGCGGCAGCGCGCCAGTTCTTTTAGTATACCATATTTTCCTGCAATAAGCCGAAAAAAAATCCCTGCCGAACGGTTCCGGCAGGGATTTATGATTCTGGTAAAATTACTGTTCCACAGCGTAAACGCTGACCTTTTTGCGATCGCGGCCCAGGCGCTCAAATTTAACGCGTCCATCCACCAAAGCAAAGAGGGAATCGTCGGAACCTTTGCCCACGTTCTCACCGGGATGAATATGCGTGCCGCGCTGCTTCACGAGGATATTGCCAGCCAGAACAAACTGACCGTCAGCACGCTTCACACCAAGACGCTTGGACTCGGAATCACGGCCGTTCTTGGTGGAACCCATTCCTTTTTTATGTGCGAACAACTGAATGTTTATCTTCAACATACCTTACACCTCCACATAACTTACATTGATATTTTCCGAATATTGTTCTTCCAGCCCCAGCATATGGAGCTTGAAACCCGCGAACAAAACGCGGCAGTCCCTGGCTGCTTTAGCCGGTATACGCACAAACATGTAACCTTCTTCGGCTTCCACTTGCGCATCCGCGCCGATGATTTCCGTCACGGTGTTGGCCGTCATATACGCTGCGGAGGATACCGCCGCGCAGATGATGTCGTTGCCTTCCTCACCGCTGCCGGAATGTCCGCTGATGCGGAATCCAACCAAATCGCCTTCGGGCCTGGTGAAAAATTCAGCGCAGATCATTACGCGTTAATGGCTTCAATCTGCACCTTGGTGTAGGGCTGTCTGTGGCCCATCTTGCGCTTTTCACCCTTCTTGGGCTTGTAGGTGAAGACCGTGATCTTCTTGGCCTTACCGTTCTTCAGGACCTTACCCGAAACGGATGCGCCCTCCACATAGGGTGCGCCGACCTTGACGTCGCCATCGTTGTCCAGCATGATGACCTTGAAGTCTACGGTTGCGTCTGCTTCCACAGCAAGCTTCTCTACAAAGATGGTGTCGCCAGCCTGAACTTTGTACTGCTTGCCGCCAGTTTCAATCACTGCAAACATGAATTCCTGTTCCTGCCTTTTCTTTAGTCTCGCTACTATCGGGCGGGGAAACCCACTTACAGCCCGTAATATGCGGCTTATCAATATTAGCACATCCTGTCAAAAAAGTCAATCGTTTTTCCGACATGAAAGAGCATATTGCGTGAGGCTTTTCTGAACATTTAGGTAGCGTTGCTCTCCCAATCAATTTTGGCGGGATGCCAAGCTCTTGGCAAAAACAGCAAGTCCATGTGCCTCGTCTCCAAAGGGCTCCAAAGCGGCCACCGCCGTATGGGTGAGTTCCTCTACGCGCTTTTTGGCGGTTTCCAGCCCCAGCAGGGAGACATACGTGGACTTCTGGTTCTCCACATCGCTGCCGGTCGCCTTCCCGAGCAACGCTGCGTCGCCCTCCACATCCAGAATGTCATCCACGATCTGGAATGCCAGGCCAATGGCGCGCGCGTAGTCTGCCGCCGCCCTGCGTTGATGCTCGTCCGCGCCGGCCACCGCACAGCCCATCCGCGCGGACGCCAGAATCAGTGCGCCGGTCTTTTTCTCGTCCATTTCCTGCAGCGTTTCCAGGGAAATAGCTGTGCCTTCGGAGCGCAAATCAATTTCCTGCCCGCCGACCATCCCATGGATTCCCGCCGCAGAAGCGAGAATGAACGCCGCTTCCGCCGCGTGGTCAGCTCCAATAGCCGCAATACTGTCCGGGGAGAGCATCGCGGAAAAAGCCAGCGTCAAGAGGCCGTCGCCAGCCAGCAGGGCCGTATTCTCGCCATAGGCCTTATGGTTGGAGGGCTTTCCCCTGCGCATATCGTCGTTGTCCATACAGGGCAGGTCGTCATGGATCAGGGAATACGTATGAATCATTTCCACTGCGCAGGCAAACGGAAGCGCTGCCTGCACATCCCCGCCGCAAAGGCGGCAGAATTCCAAGGCCAATACCGGTCGGACACGCTTGCCGCCGCTCAAAAGGCTGTAACGCATGGCCTCGATCAGCCGCTCGTAACGGCAGTGTTCCTTTGGAAGAAGCTCTTCCAGCTTTTGTTCCACCATGGGAAGATACGCGTCGAGTTTCATGCCTCTTCCTCCTTTTCCAGCTCTGAAAGCTGAGTGATCTTCTGTTCCGCATTTTTCAATTTTTCATAACAGAGCGTCGCCAGCGCGGAACCCTCTTCGAACAGCTTCATCGAGGAATCCAGCGGCTCGCCGCCCGCCTCCAGCAGCTTAACGATTTCGTCCAGCCGGGAGATTGCCGTCTCAAATGTTACATTTTTCTTTGCCATCTTCTGATTCCTCCTGATCTGATAAAAGTTCCGTGCTCTCCACCAGGCAGTGGAGATGTCCGTCCGTAAATTGAAGGGAAATTGCATCCCCCTTCTGCGCTTGGCACGCACGGGAGAGAACCCCGCCATCCGCGCCGCAGGCGATCGCATAACCGCGGGAAAGGACCGCCAGTGGGCTGAGCGCATGCAGCCTGCCGCCCAGTTCGGCCAACTTTGCCTCGCCGTCCGTTATCTTGCGTTTTGCCGCTGCCCGGAGCCTTCCGGAGAGATCGTCCACCTGGATGCGGCGCACCGTCAAAAGCTCTTGCGGATTGCGCAGTATCCGGCTGCCTGTTAACGCGTCCAGTTGCCGGTGCAACAGCTCCAACTTGGTACACATTAGCGCGGTCATCCGTGCTTCCTGGCCACGCACCGTATAGAGCCAATCCGCAATATCCGGCACAGCCAGTTCCGCCGCCGCCGAAGGAGTCGGTGCGCGCAGATCCGCCACGAAATCGCAGATGGTAAAATCTGTCTCATGGCCAACCGCGGAGATCACCGGAATTTGGGAGGCTGCCACCGCCCGTGCAAGCGCCTCCTCGTTGAACGGCCAGAGATCCTCCAGCGAGCCGCCGCCGCGGCCCAGGATGATGACGTCCGCACAGCGCAGGCGGTTCATCCGCTGCAACGCCTCGATCAACTGCGGGGCCGCCCCTTCTCCCTGCACCAGCACCGGGCAGAACACCACTTCCGCCAACGGCCAACGCCTGGCGAGAATGGTGACGATGTCGTGCACCGCTGCGCCCGTCGGGGACGTGATTACGCCGATACGCTTGGGAAATGGAGGTAGCGGCCTTTTGCGGTCCGCACGGAACAGGCCCTCCGCCCCCAGTTTCTCCTTAAGCTGCTCAAACGCCAGATTTAGCGCGCCCACGCCGTCCGGCTGCATGTCCTCGATATAAAACTGATATTGTCCTGTCGGCTCGTATACGCTCACATGGCCGCGCGCGATCACCTTCATGCCGTCCTTGGGCAAAAAGCGCAGCCGCCGCGCATACGTGGCGAACATCACCGATTTGACTACACATTTTTCATCCTTCAGCGAAAGATAAAAATGCCCGGACCGGTAATGATCCGTAAAATTGGAAATTTCCCCGCTGACAAAGACGCTTGCAAGGTTTGCGTCTCCGTCCAACAGGGACTTGATATACGTATTCAGTTGGGTGACCGTCAACATCACAGGCTTGACCATATCAGATTCCTCCCGGGCACAGCAGCTTTATCTTCTTCTACTCTGGGTTCATCCTACGCCTGAACACCGTTACGCGATGTTTTTTCGGAACATCCCGACTTTTCTATCAAAACCCAAGCAATAAAATGCAATCTTTTAAATCCCACTAAATTGTTTTATTGCGGTGAGCACCGCAATCCCCGCCGCATTGTCGCTGGAAAAGGCAGGCTCTGCAAATACCGCGCCGTATTTTTCCGTGAGTGCTTTTCGAATGATGCCGTTGGACATCACCCCGCCCGCAAAGAGCATCGGCAAACCGCCATATACATTTCGCAGGGCCGCAGCCATCCCGTCGAGCGCCGCCAGAATGGAAAGAAGGCAGTAGCGTGCAACATCCTCTTTTGGATGTCCTTCGTCCAGCATCTTCCGGCATTTATTTTCTACGCCGGAGAGCGAGCAATCCGCGCCCTTCATCGAAGGACTGATGGAGAACGGAGTGTCCGACTGGAGAGCCAATTCCTCCAGATATTTCCCCGACGGAAAGGGCAGCCCCAGCATCCCGCCCACGCGGTCCACCGCCTGCCCGCCCTTGAGGTCGAGCGAACGGGCGACGATTTCCGCCTGAAACAGGCGCTCCTTTTCCGGCGTAACCAGCACGGCCTCTGTCGTTCCGCCGGAGACATGGAACGCCAAAAAACGCTCCTGCAAGAGATCTAGCTTTCCCGCTGAATAGAGCGCCGCCGCGATATGACCCGCCTGGTGCGAAAATGAAAAGAACGGCACAGAGAGCGCCAACGCCGCCGCCTTTGCCGTTCCGATCCCCACCGTAAAGCAGGGCATGTATGATCCTTCCAGGTCACGCGGACGGGCGGAAGCGCCCACAGCCGCCATCGCCCCATCCTGTTCTGAAAGCAACCTTTCCAGCACCTGGGGAAGTTGCTGCACATGATGGAATACCGCGTCGCTTTGCCGTAAGCCGAGCTCTCCTTGCCGGACAGGCAGCAGCAACTTCTCCTGCCGCACCTTGCCGTCCGCATACAGCGCAGCGGAGGTGGTATAGTTGCTCGTGTCGATTCCCAGGACGTTACGCATGCTTTTCACCGCGTTCCTTGGCGACGGACCCTAAAACGCCGTTGATAAACGGGGCGTCCTCCGCGCTGCCGTACTTTTTGGCGAGATCCACCGCCTCGTTGATCGAAACGCTGACCGGAATCTCGTCCTCAAACAGGATCTCATAGATCGCGAGGCGCAACAACGACAGGGAGACTTTCGACAGGCGGTTCATCTTCCAGCCCCGGATATTCTTTTCGATCTGCGCGTCGATCTCCACCTCGTGCTGTTCTGCACCCTCTGCAATGCGTTCTGCGAAATCGTCCACGATCACGTCCTTGGACAGGCCTACCGCGTCGATGATGCGGCTGACGGTGTCCCGGTTGATGGTTCTTTCAAAGGTCAGGGCAAAGGCTTGCTCTCTGGCTTCGCTTCTTTTCATAAGTATCCTCCGCGTATCTTGTCAAAATAAAGAAACCCTCCACAACTGTGGAGGGTTTAAAGCACGTTCGATTTTCAAACTTCCACGCGGTTATTATACCACAGGATGGAAGAAAAGCACAAGGGAACCGAGGAATAAATCCCAAAGCAATGTGCGGGAAGAGAGACGGGAAAAATTCTTCGGCAGCAAGGGATGGATTCCCTTCTGCGGGAAGATTTGACCGCCAAATCTCTGCATGCTTTTTTGTCTAGATGCTATTGGTTTTCCACAATTTTGATCTTATCGTAGGAGATACCCGCCTGCCCGGCGACAATATCCTTGACCACGACCGCGTTGCTCGGGTCTGACTCCTTGACCTTGACCACCACATTACACTCCCCGTTTTGCAGGAAAACCACGCAATCCTCAAATCCCTTGGCCTTGATGAGATTCTCGATGTTGCTCTCCTTCAGGACGTTCTGTGCCACGACCGCCGCCTGGGCCACCGCGTCCTTTTTCGCCGCGTCGCTCTCCTTGGAATCCTGCAACACCTTTTCCAGAAGCTCGACTGCCTCGTCCCGCGCCTTCTGGCGGCTCAAGCGCGCCTGTGCAAAATAGTCGTCCGTTCCCGCCTTTTGTTCCGCCTCGGAGGAAACCGGTGCGCCGGAGGACTCCGCAGGCGCCGAGGAGGACGGCACGGAGGCATTGACGAGCTGCGCCTCTCCGAGTTCCTTCTGCGAGGTGACGGTGTTTGTGGCAAGCAGCTGATTATCGCCTGAGAATTGCCAGTTTAAATATACCGCTGCCCCCAGCGCGACGACCAAAGCCGCAAGAACAAGTTGACGTTTTCCGATACCCATAAGTATGTACTCCTCCTGTTGTAAATTTTCGCCCTGTATTGCAACGCCGGGCACGGCAGTGATCTGAAACCGGCTGGATTATCCCGTATCTGCAGCCTTTACCACGCAGACGCGGACGGATGTAATATCCAGCGCCGTGGTTACCGCGTCGATCACGCGCTGCTGGACCGCTGGATCATCCCCGCCGTCGCACACCACCACCACCCCCTTGACCACCGGCTGGACTTCCGTCACCGCCAGGGCGCGTTGGGAGCCGTCGGCGTCCTTTACCAGGATGTAGTTGGTCTCCGTGCTGTCGTTGGAGCCGCGGTCCTGTGTGGTTTGGGTACTGCGTTTTTCCTCCTGTGCATACACCTGTTCCGCGCCGCGCTCAACCGTTACCATCACCTTGACGCTGCCCGCACCTTGGATATGGCAAACCAGGTCCGTGAGGCTTTGTTCCAGCTCCTGGGTATATGCCTGGGCAGACTGTGCTGCCGGCTTGGACTGGACCTCCTGCTTCTCTTCTTTCCCTGTGCCGAACAGCCCTGAAAGAAAGATCAGCGCGATGCCCGCCACGCCTGCGATCACCACCCATTTCCGGCAGGTTTCGTTTTCCGCAAATTTTTCAAACCAGCCTTTTTCTTCACGATCCGTCGCCATGCGCCGTTACCTCCACTTCCAGCCCAAGCGTTTCCCGCAGGTTCGCCTGCGCCCGGGCGCAGTCCCCGCCATACCCCTCGGCCAGCGTGACTTCTACCCTGTTAATACCTATGCTGTTGTCCGCATTTGTATCCATCCATACCACAACTTTTTCACTTTTGATATCCATCCGTCCCAGCTCCGCTGCGACCAGATTCTCAATACTGGCCCGCGCGGCAGCTTCCATCTGATTGTCCACAGTGCTTTGTAGTTGGGTATTCTCTTCCGTCCGGTTCTCAATGGGGAAGGTCCACGCAATTTGCGCTCCCAGATTTTTGAGGGGTACTGCCAGCGCGCAGAGGACGAATGCGCCCAGCACCAACTTTACCATGCGTTCCATGGAGCCGCCAGGCGCAAGCCCCTGCAGAAGCGCCGCCGCCAACGCGGCCATACAAATCGCCGTGCTCCATTCGCGTACGGCACCCATCAACCTCCCCCCGTCCCCATCATCAGCACGATCG
>DBFXIC010000278.1:0-4646 GCA_048455095.1 Anaeromassilibacillus sp. | reverse complement strand
ACTGGAGAATGCGCCGTTTGTGGGGGTAAAGGTGAAGGTCAGTCTTTCTCCCGCCAGCACCTTTGCGCCGTAGATCGCATTGGTGGAGATGATCTCATCCGCATTGCCGCTGACTTCCATGGAGGCGTTCCCGCTCCACTGGGCGGTCAACATATGAGGTTCTGCATTTTGCAGGGCCACCGCAACGGTCGCTTCCGAATTCGGCATGACGAATGTATACGTCTTGCCCGCTTCCACTGTGGCGACTTCCACGGATTTTCCCTCGCTGTCAGACACAGAGATGGAGTCAAACAGTTTGCCCGGCTCGATTTCAGAAAGTTCGACCGTCACTGTTTCCCCAGCCGCTGCTGTTTCCGGATTCATGGTCACCGTTGCGGCGCCACCGGTCACAGAGGAATGGATTGCGTACATGTCGGGAATTGCTTCATACGACAAGAACTTTGCATCCGCCCAGTTGCCGTGGTCTCCGTTGATGGAACCGTTGCTGTCCAGTTCCAAACGAAGGGTGCGGACGCCTGCCAGATCGACGCTGACAAATTCCGCCGGTCTCAGATAGGACATCTCCGAGCTGGTGAAACGAGGTTCCGTCTCATTGTCGCAGTACACTTTAAAGAACATGGAATTGTAGTATTCCTTAAGGTGGCTGGCGCCAACCCAGCTCTCAAAACGGCTGTAGCCTTTTCCGGCAATATCATAGGTCAGCATGCAATACGCGTGCATTCCAATGCCCTTGTACTTTCCGTTGACTTTCGGGAGTTCCAGCGCGTTGCCGTCCGGGCCGGTCACCGCCATGGCAAGGCCTTCCACACCGCTGTCCTTGGCTGCATGGCCGTAGCCGCCCTGATTATCCATTGCGGTCCAGTCTAGATCGCTCAGATACACGGCTTTCGTTGTGCAGAAGGAGACGCGATAGGTCAGGGAAACGCCATCCGGACGATGCACGATGATTTCCGTCATGCCGGGCACGCGGGACGCCGAATGGATTTCATAAGTCACTTCATCGTTGTTCTTCTGCACCGTTACCTCCGGCACTGCATCGCCGAGGTTGATCGGATAATAGTAATCATACTGCCCGGGCGCAAATTCCTTGACCGGCTGTCCATTGATCGAAATGCCCGTGATGGTGCTTGCCGGGTCGATCTCCTTCATCGTGATGAATTTTGCGTCCGCCCAGTCGGCATGGTCGCCGTTATCCGGGCCGTTGGTATCGGCCTGCAGATGCAGGATCTTTGTATTGGCGATCGGGATGGAGATTTTCTGCGCTTCGCGCGCTCCATTTCCGGAGGGCTGGCTCTCATAGATCAGCACATCGTCGGAATAGACGCGGAAGATTACGTCGCCCATATTGGCCTTGAGCGCATCAATGCCTACATAGGATTCGAAGAACTCGTAGCCCTTGCCTTCGATGTTGTAATACACATCGGCATTGGCATGCGTGCCCAGTCCCTTGGCAAACGTGGTACGCTCGCCGTTGACGATCAATTCCAGCTTGGGATTCTCATGGGAGCGATCCTTCCGGATATCTCCATAAGCGCTGTGGGAATTGGGCTCAAAGTCCAAGTCACTCAGATACACGCTCTGATCCGGCTCCAAAGCCTTCTTTACCAGTCCGGCAAGCGCGGCCTTCATCTCTTCCGCCGCCTCGTCCAGCTGGCTTTGGGAGACTTCCTCCACGCTGGCAAGCAATGCATTCGACTTTTCCATAGCCTGTGCAAGCGGCGCCCAGCTCTCCGGCGTATAGTGCGCCTCCGGCAGGCACTTGGCCTGGTTCATCTGTTCCAAAAGCACATTGACCGAACGCAGGCCGTCTTTTGCCACATCCAGTGCCTTTGCCGCGTCCAGCAGCTGCTGCTCCGTCGGCTCTGCGCCCTCTGCCAACAGCGCGTTTGCAGCAGCGATGGCGTCAGCCAACTTCTTCCAGGTGGCGACCGTGTAATCGGACTCCTTCAACGAGTCGAGACCGGCCAGATGATTCTTAAGACGTTCTATGCCGCCGTTGTATACAGGGAGGTCTTCGTCTTCGGCTGTAGCCGGGCGCAGGCGAACGGCAAACCCGGTTCCATACGCCATGGGATAATACATGGTCTCAGTGCTGTCCACCAGATAGCTGGTGCAAACCAGCGGACTGCTGTTTTTATTGGAGGAAGTGCCGGTCAGGCCGATCTCGTCCGCATAGACCTCCGCCACATAGGAGCGGTCCGGCTCCAGGAAAGCGAGCGGGAGTACGGTCTCATGGTCGATGGCGGAAACACTGCCTACGAACCATTCGTCCTGGCCGCGCGTCTTGCGCGCATAGGCCGCATATTCCGACATGGAAGCCTCCAGCACCCGCAGATCATCCCAGTTGCTGGGCAGGTCCTTCCAGAACTGGCGCTCCTGCTCCGGAATCGCCGGGACGGTGGACGGGTTTCCGTACCAGTACAGGGAATGCATATACGAACGGAACAGCAGGGACGACGCCAGCGCATAGCCCTTGGTCGCCTTGCCCGGGTAGCAGAAGGTGTGATCCGTCGGGCCCTGGATGGCACGGGTGAACAGGGTGGAGATGTCCTGTGCAATCTGATCGCCCTTGATGCCTTCGTCGCCCAGGACGCCTTCTGTTGAAAGCATATTGGGATAGGTGCGTTCAATACCGGAGGTGACGTATTCATCATGGATGGTCATGACCAAATGGTGGCGGGCCGCAGACTCGATCATCTCGCGGTTGCGCTTTTCATATGCCTGGTCGCCCTCCATCATAAAGCCCGGCTTTACGCCTGCCGCGCCCCACTCTTCAAAGCGTGCGAACAGTTCGTCCACCGTATAGCGCTCATACTTGTCGAACATGTGGCGGTTATTGACATACAGGATCATTCCAACACCCTGCGAATTGGCATAGGCGCAGATGTCGCGCATGTTCAGCTTCGGTGCAAATTTTCCGCCAGTGGGCCAGCCCGGGACGGGCTCGCCGGTGATCAGGCCGTAGGGCGGGAAGCCCTCGCCCGCGTCAAACATGCTGTCGGACGGGATATAGTTTTTCATAACCCGTTTGACTTCCGCCAGCTCCTCGGAATCGCCCTCTTCCGGCTCCAGTTTGCTCGGGTCCAGGCGCGGATCGCAACGGTCGTCCAACTCCGGCCCATACCAACCGTAATCCAGAAGCACATATTCGAAATTTTCCGCCTTGGCGGTATCGATCCATTTTTTCAGGGTCTCCGTAGTCTCACTGCCCGCGCCCAGCATCAGATTGCGGCCCGGCTGCACCCACTCGGAGAACTTATACAGATCCTCGTCCGCAGGCGCGTTCAGATTGAGGATGATGTCCTCGTTCTCTGGCAGACGCGCCAGTTCTTCCGCTACCACAAAGGTGCGCCACGGGCTGCTCTTTTCCGTTTGCGCGGCGACCTCTACCTTGCCCCCGTCGTATTTGGCCTGCAGGGTGCGATCCGCGCACTTTGTCATGTACATAACGGCGTAGTCATCCAGGTTCGCTTCACAGATGGATACCACCGCGCCGTTTTCATATTCCACGGTCATGGGGCGGCAGTAGTGCCTGCCCGCGAACTTTTCCACCGGGATGGTCTGCGGGACAGTCTGGTTGCGGTCCTCATGGACCTGTGCCACCGCGCCGGCAGGGAAGGCAAACTGGGTGTACTCGTCCGTGATCTGATATCCTGTATCCATCTCCGGAAGCACATAGCGGAATGCTACACCCGTATCATACGCGCGCATTTCCACGGTAATAGTTTTCCCCTCCGCATTGGAAAGGATCACTTCCGTTTCATTGAATCGGTCCTCGATCACAGCCTTGTCTCCGACAAGGGGGCTCCAAGTCTGGTCGCCGCTGGACGTTTCCGCAGAAACCAGCGTCAAGTCCTTTTGGAACGCGCCCGCCGTGGTGTTGAGTCCTAAAGGAGCGTCCTCCAAAAGGGCCGTTCCGTTCAGCACCACATTATAATAGGGGACTCCCCCGTCTATCCAAAAGTTCATTTGCAGGTCTTTGCCAGGGGCCGCCGTCGTTTTTGCATCGGTGGGCGTCTCCCCTCCCTGAGCAGCGGCGTCCGCTACCGGCGCAAGTCCAAAGCTCGTCGTCATGAGGGAAAGGGATAAAACCCAAGCCATCAGTTTTCTTTTCATATTTCTCCTCCTACTCCTAATTACAGATGCTTTGCAAAATGCACATCAAATGATCCGCGCACATTCCTCCTTCCTTTATAGCGTTTTCCATTGCCCTTTCGAACTGGCTCTTTTACAATAGGTCCTCTGTCAGCTCTGTTTATGCTCCGGAAAAACTGCTCAGTCTTTGTACTGGGCTGGATGACCACAACACAATGAATCAAAATGGATTTGTTTATAAGCACAGGGTTAGGCGTGATGCATCCGTTCCCAAGAACTTACTTTTTATAAATATATCATACTATCCAATTAAATAATTAAGCATAAGAATATTTGTATAATAAATATATCTTTTGGTTATAAGTTGATATTTTTAAACAAAACCCCTAAAGATTTTTTTGCCTTGATGTTTTCACCTTTCTAAACTTTTATCGGTGTTCTCAATCTTTTGACAACTATGAAAAGCGGAGGTCAATCAAGTTCATTTTTCATGCATCATTCTCTTGGGACAATATTAAAAAGCATTCGGCATTTCTCTTTTTCGTCTAATT
>DBFXIC010000277.1:0-12986 GCA_048455095.1 Anaeromassilibacillus sp. | reverse complement strand
TGCGCCGACTGGCTGATGCTGGCCTCCTCGATGCCCTTGCCGATCAGCTCATACGCCGGGGTGCTGCCGCCCGGCACTTTGAAGAAAAACATCAGCGTGCTGCGCTTTGCCTTGCCTGCTGCAATTGTTACTCCTGCCATTTGTTTATCACCTCATATTTTTTTGTAAATTGTACGGAGAGCTGCACCATGTACGTGGCCGTGCCTTCCTCGTCCGCTTCGTACAAGACACCATTCTGCGCCGTAATGCGCTCGCTGCGCGGCTCGTCTCCAAACGTGGGGACCTGTCCGGTCGCAGACTGGGCCTGTACCCACTCTTGGAAGTCCATAATCCAGTCGGCGTTGATCGCGGCGCTGACATCGTCGCCGGGAGCTTTGACAAACACATAGTACAAGCCAAAATTGTATTGATTGGTCACAGTGACATTCCCCACGATGTCTTGCCGTCTTTCAATCTCAACCAGCCCGGAGGGGAAAATTCCCACGTTTCCGGGTATCTGATCAGTGTAATCCACCCGGAAGGCGGAAAGTATGTCATACCCCGGATAGGTGGCAATCCATCCCCTGATCTGCTCAAGTGCCGTCATCTTTTCCCCGCCTTTCTATCGACGTACCGCTGGAGGTCTGCTTGCAACGCCTTTCCCTCTGCGGCCACAAGGTGACGGTCCCAAAAGGGGCCCGCCTGCGGGTTCTTGGTCCGGGTATATGTAATGGGGCGGTTGCTCTTTACCTTTGGGACATTCCTTCGGCTTTTCCACTGCCCATCTGCATCGAGAAATCCTGCCGCGCCCGTCACCGGATCGACCATCAGCTTTCCATAGTAGAGGAAACGGGCATAGGGCGCATCCGTCACAATATACGGCTTGCTGATGGGCGATTGTGCCACGGTCAGCTTGATGGTGGCCCCGGTCCTGCGCGGCATGTACTTCACGATGCGCCGAAGCACATTCTGCGTGTGGAACCTTTGCACATCGCCGCCGGCTGTGAGCCCCTTGGCCTTCAATATCTGGTTGATGGGCTTCATGTTGACGGAAACTCTGCCTACTACATTCATCCGCCCGCCACCCTTACGCAGCCAGCCGCTTGCTGTGGTTTTGTTCGACAAACGACTTGACCTGCGAGTACTCCCAGCCGCAGTCTACAAGTCCGCTTACAAGGCGCTCCATAGACTGGACCGCCGCCAGCTCCTCCGGGGAAAAACAGTCCCTCAAGTCTCCCTTTGGACCGATTCCGAACTGTTCCCGCAGTTGCTTCGCGTCTTTACCAAAGAGTGCTCTATAAATACAGTTCGTATAGGTGGAGTAGGCGTGTCCATGCATCCGGTCGTTTTCTGCGGATTGCTGTAGGGCTTTGGTCAGGGCCTGCCGCACGGCAATGCCTTTTTGGCGTTCGATCAGCTTGGCAGTCAACGCCGTTTCCATCGCGTTAAACTGCTTGATATATGCTTCTTTGAACCTCATGGCAAGACTGCCGGTATAGCCCATGACCAGAAGGGTAAAGCCGTCACGTGTCATTGCATAGGCTTTTTGTATTCGCCCCATCGTGTCCGTGTAGGAGATACCGCCAAAATTGGCGGCATTAAACTCCGGGCTGCATCCCAGCTCCCGAATATCTCGCATGACCTTATCGTGAGCCTTTCCAAATGTCTCCGCAACATCCAGGCTTGTGGCCGCCGCACGCTCCTCCTTGCCAAGCCTCATGATCTCTACCAACATTGAAACCAATCCTTTCTGTTGATTTATTGATATTGGAAAGAGCCTTCCCATATCTGAGGAGACTCCCTATCCGCCCGCCTCCACATGGACCAGCCGTCCGTTCCAATACTTCGGGTCGGCGTAAGACACCACTGCCAAGCCGAGGACCCTGGCGGGGATGAGCGCCGCCCAGGCCTCCCGGTTATCCACCTCCGGCCCCTCCCCCAGCAGAACCTTGTCACCCACAAAAACTGCCTGAACCTTGCAGGGGATGACCAGGAGGAAAGAATTCGCCTCCCTGCTCCCGGTCTTGTCCACGTTCACGGTCTTTTTAAAATCCAGGAACGCCCGGCTGATGACGGTCCGGGTGTAGGCATCCTTGCCATCCCAATGGTAGACCGTCACAGTCTGATTGCACTTGGAGTAATCCACCGGCGGACCGTCTTTTTTTCTCACGCTCAACACCGGCCGCACCCCCTGTAAATGTCCAGGTATTGGCGGGCACACCGGTACAACTCCGCCGCCTGGGCTTTGGGGCTTATGTCAACGGCTGGCATTTGTGTGTTGCTGGACACGCTCCCGATGGAGGAACTGGTCACGACGCCGTCGTTCTGGGCGATCTCAAAGTAGTAGAGCGCATCGGCCATAGCGCACACGGCCATTCTCTCGCAGTCATCATTTGGAGATGTCACGGTATAGATACGCTTATACCGATCCAGTTGAGACTGCGCCCGCGCGGCCAGCCGGGGAAAGTCCTCAAATGGGATTGATTCCCCGTGATATTTGTCAACATAAAAGAGATAGTCCGCCATGCCGGTGCCCTCCTTTATTTTTTCGGCTTCTCTTCGCTTTTCGGGCCGGTCTCCGGTTTCCCCCCGGTTGCTTTGTTCAAGGGGCCAGGCACCTCTTTTTTCGGCGGAATATATCCTATTACTTTTGCCATCAGCTGCCCTCCTTTACGCACTGACAGGTTTATGGCTGACGTAAATGCCTGCCAGTTTATTGGCGTACAAATCAGCGATACCGACGTTGCGGTAACCGAACTTGTAACCATCAGCATCCTGATTTGCCTCTGGGGTGATAATCTTCGGCGCAACATGCTTTTCAAACTGGATTACCGCAGGTTTATGCATAATCATGAAGTTGATCTCCGCTGCGCCTTCAGCTTTCGTGTAACCGCCGGCCGCCTCTGCATCTTTGCCGCTGCGCTGTTTGATTGCGGTATAGAAGCGCGTCTGCGGAACTTTCACGGTGCCTGCAAAGTTCTGCAGAACCTCGCGGCTTTTTGTGGTATCCAAGTCCTGCACCATACCGAGCAGCGTCGGTGTGATGAACAGATAGCGCTCCGTCTGAGGCACCTCATCCTCGTCCATCGCATTCACTGCGGCACGGATTGCAGCCAGCAGTGAGCCTCCGTCCGCCATGGTCTCTTCCTTCTTAGAAACGCCATTCTTTCCACAGTAAGCAGCAAACCGGAAGGCGTCCAGCTCGGGCACCACCTGGGTACGGATAAACTCTGCAGCCAGGCGTCCGAAGGCAAGACCTGCGGTTTCCAAATTGTCCATCGTATCCACATTAAACATGCGGCCGCGGTCAAAGTTGCACTTCACCGTTTCGTTGGTCAGCGTGACGTCTCCTTTGATGTAGCCATCATTACGGCTGTAGTCGCCCAATCCCTGCATACTCAGCATGGGAATAATGAGCTCATTCGCGTTGGCGCCCTGCTGCGCCAGTCCGGACGCACCGTCCAGCACGCCCGTCAGGCTGGCAAGCTTGTATACCTCGTCCAGCATTGTTACAAATCTTTTTGCCAGTTCAATTGCATTTGGCATATGATTACCTCTTTCTTACAATTATTTTGTCTCGGGTTCCGGCAGGCCCATTGCCGCGCGCAGCGCAGCATCTGACCCTGCAATTAGCTTTTGAGTGCCGGTCCCTCCGGCATAAGGCGGCGGGGTCTCTTCGGATTCAAACAGGTATCCGCTGTCCTTCTTCAAGGCTTCCAAGGCGGCCTTAATATCCGCCTCCTGGTTTTTACTGGCCTTTAAATCGTCAACATCCAGCAAAGCTGCAATGGCCTTGGCGTTGCGACCCTTGGCCCCGGTGATGGCGGCGGCCAAACGGGAATTGAACTCTATTTCCGTCACTTGGGCGGCGGCGTCTTTTTCCGCCTGCTCGGCCTTCTGCTTCCACTCGGCGGCTTCTTTGCGAATGGCGTCAATGTCCATGCCCTTGAAGCCCTCGATGGTCTTGTTGGCTTCCTCCAGACGGGCCTTAAGGCCATCATAGTCCGCAAAGGGCTTCTTGGCCGTCTCGATGTCCCGGCCGTTCTCTTCCATGATGGCGTCGATGACCTCCTTGGGAAGAACCTGGTCGCCCACCTTGAAGTTCTGCAAAAATTCGCGTTTCATGTTTCCCTTTCTTCCGCTACACTTTGATAACGGGGGTTGCTTCCCCTGCGGTCCCGTAGTTTTACGACTTCGGGCCGGTCAAAAATAGGCATGAAAAAGGCAGCCTTTTAAGGCCGCCTGCTCTCAAACTGTATTCCATTGTCCCCGGGATATGGCTCCCGATGTTTTTCTTTTCCTGTCCAAATTTCTGGCGGAATCCCTTTTGGAAACGCCTCGCATACCGGCGCAAATCCTTCGCGACCTTTAAAGTGTATGCAACCCGTACAAGATCGGCTGAAAACGATATACTGGTATGGGTCCCCGTCAAAAACGCAAGAATCGTCTTCTAACCAATCACCTTTTCGGTAGTCTATTTCCCCCACGGTATCAACTCCATTTTCACGCCATATCTGCGTGTAATTCTGCGCATCGCTATGCGCTGGATCAGGTAGTCGGCTTCTTCCGCGGTCAACAATCCGCTGCCCAATCTCCGAGCAATTGGATTATAAACACGCCGAACATTCGCATCGAACTCAGCGCGAAGCACCTTTCTCTCTGGCGTTCTTTTCCACGCTTTGGGCTGGTGTATGGAGAAGATGCCATGGCTTGTAACCGCCCGGATTTCTGCAGCCTTG
Organism: Anaeromassilibacillus sp.; assembly: GCA_048455095.1. GTDB lineage: Bacteria > Bacillota > Clostridia > Oscillospirales > Acutalibacteraceae > Anaeromassilibacillus. The sequence goes on along the minus strand of DBFXIC010000277.1, from coordinate 8,268 downwards.
TTCTTCCAGAGACCGTACAGGTCTGCGTCGGATAAGGGCCCGTTTGAGGGATGGTTGTGCGAAAAAATGTTTCCTTCTAAAAGTCTTGCCTCTTCTCTGGTAAAGCGAACCGCACTCACTGTTCCCTGTTTTTTCAGAAGCTCTTTTCCGGTGCTATCATAAATGATTCCCGTTTCCATGGGTTTGTTCACCAAATCTTTTTCACCGGCGAACACCCTGTTTTCTTTAAACATTGTACCAGTTCCTGTGTTTTTCGCAACCGTTTTCTTTTGGCCAAGTCCAGCCACCCATACCCTTTCAGGCTCTGTGCGCAGGCCGGCGGCAGCGGAGAAGCGCTTGTATTCCGCATTCAGCTGTCGCAACCTGATTCGGTCAAGCTGGTGTTTTTCTGAATCCCCCGTGGCTTCATCAACCAGAATGCGGTTCTTCTGACGGCGGATGGCCCGCTCCAGCTTCCGCTGCATCTGTGTGGCCTCATAGCCGGTGTAGTGCCGTCCCTCGTAGGTAATGCCCGTTTCGTTGTCTGCCCGGAACTGCTCCAACTCCCGCGGCGTGTACTGAGGACTGTTCACCCCCAAGATAATCGGGAAGGCCACGTGTCCACAGTTCAGGGTACCAATACGCCGCCGCAGGCTGTTGTTGAGCGCCTCATACTCCTTGTCGCCGTACTGCCACCCCTGGATGGGCTCATGGTCCGGGGCGCTGTTGGCGTGGGCGCTGATCTCCCAGCCGTCGCAGCCAAGATCATCATGGTTCTGCTGGGTGATCTGCTCATTCATGAGACCCAGACCGCCCATAATGTTGCGCCGAACCGCGGCCTCCAGCGAGGTATGGACGCCACTTTCATAGTCAATCGTCCGCACACCATACTTCGCGATATTGGCACAAGCTGTGCGGATGGCGGTATTGCAGTCCGCCGCCCCGGTTATGACCTGCTTGAAAGCGAAGTCGGTGCAGGAGCGGTATATATCCTGCAATGGCATCGCCCTGCCGAATGGATTCACCATTCCAAGCGTCCTCGTCATGTTATCAAGGTCTTTCCCCGCCAGCGCAACTGCGGCAGCCACGATCTGCTGGAGACTTTCATTCGTGCTGAACGGTACGGCCTGCACAAACGGCAGGTGCTTGATATCGAAATCGTAGCCCACTTCTGCTGTCTGCGTGAGAAGCTTTCTGAGTTCCCGATGCGATATTTTCAGACGCTTGCGCAGCTCCTTCTTCAGCTGCCGCTGGCTGAGGCCCATCTGCTGTGCCTGCCACACCTGATAGGCCGCTGTGCTGGTGAGCTGCCCGGCCTCTGAGATACGGCGCGCGATGTCCTCGATGAGGAAATCATTGATGGGATCCGTAATATGAGCGACGGCATCCCGGAGGGCCGCGATTTGCTCCGGCATCAACATTATGAATCACCGTCGTCCTCATCTTCAATTCCGGGCATGTAATCGGCCCGTATCTTTTCAAGATCGCCCGACGTATCATGCGGAAGGTCATATTTCCAGGCCAGAGCAAGTTCGGGCTTGAGCAATCCCGCGCCGACCATCTGCATGATCTCAGACCAAGCTTTGTCAGCGTCATACAAAACGCCGTTTCCCCAGCTTATGGACAGATCGGTTTCCGGATCAAACGGGGATGCATCGCAAAGGTGATACATCTGCCCCAGCACATCACACAGGCGTAACGCCTCGCGGTCGGCTCGTTCCCATATCTCCCATAGGTCCTGAATTGTTAAATTATAATCGCCTTCGCTGCTGGTGATCTCACGCGCAGTCCGCTGTGCAGCCTCCACTTCGGACAGAATACCTCGCTTGATCCCAATAACGCTTTCAACATTGCGGAGATACTCGGTTTTTCTGGCCAAGAAACTTTGCTCTCGCAGCGCAGGAGTAAACGCTGTAATACCTACCGCATCCGGATCGTCGTCCAAGCCTGTAAACAATCCTACCGGGAGGTTTATCGTCCCTGTCTTACCGTCTTCCCGCTTTTTAGGACGGCGGATCAGGTCGGCGCTGGCGATTACCCTGATGGCGCCGTTGTCAAACTCCTGGTTCAGCAGCCATTCGTTGTGATTGATGTTGTGGACCAAACGGTCAGCTGCGGCATATACACTTACGGCATCAGCGCTTCCGTCCACTGTATTTTCAAGCGGCATCCGAATCGATACCAAGCCGATGCTGCCAACCGGCTGCGGATATGTATATTCCGGCGCCAGCCCTGCATACTGTGGCAGGCTGTTCAGAACTGTGGGAATCCCCAGGCTTACGTTATCCTGACTGCAAAACAGTTTATTCTGAATCGTCAGGAATCCATCGTCATCCACTGTGCGGCGTTCCAATAGATTGAACCATTTATTGCCCGATGAGGTTTGTTCCAAGCTCAGCAGATCGACAACTTCATTGTCTGCATTGCGACCCAAAATTGCTACAGCGTCACGCCGCACCACCCCCCAACTGAAACGATCTTTTCGCGGCAATGGCTTCAGCCAGGCTTCTCCTCCAATCATTGCAAGCTGCACGGCTTTCTTCCTCTGCGCGTCCAGTGATTCCTGGCAGCGAATCATAAAGTCATTTTTAGGGCTTCCCGTGGTCACCGACGCTTCATATTCAGCAAAACAGGCTTTCTGGAGTTTGCTTATCACCGTGCAGGGAATCCGTTGGCATGGGTCTTCCTCCGGCCGCACTTCATCCGCATAATACAGGTGAAACCAATCTTCAATAGATTTCTGCATTTCTGTGCTGGTGCAATCTTTCGCTCCGGGGAATGCCTGCGAAAAGTGCTGTACATTACGGCTAAAAAATGCGCTTAAAAATCCCATCAGACATCATCCCCTTTTCTTGCGTTATTGTTTATAACGATACACCGCTGCGCCCGCAATCCGTATTCCAGCCCGTCAACGTAACTTTGCAGTTCTACATTTTCCTGCCGGACTTTCAGCAGCTCCGACCGCAGCCTGGCATTTTCTTCGGCCATTGCTTGACGGCAATATTCGGGCAAATAACGGTTGCATAGCCATATCTTTAATTTGCACATTATTCACCCCTCCGTTTCCATATACGGTTCGTCGCATATCGTACTGCGTCAATGTGATGGTTGTTCAAATCTGGATACCCTTCCAACACTTCGCCGGTTTTTTTATCGCGTTCGTATTCGTATTCTCCAAATTCTTTCAATGTGTCCGGACATCTTTCTGGATCAATTACGATGGTCTTCAGCGATTGCAGCCATTTCATTCCAGCCTTTACGCTTCCTGGCCCTTTTTCCGCCGCCCGGCATGGAAGGCCAAACGCCCTGTAGTCGCTGCAACTCTTTTCTTCAGCGCTGTCTGCCGTAAGCAGTTCTTCCGTATCCGGGTCCTGACACACCCCGCGCTCAATGAGCAATTGGGCTGTGTCTTGGTTGCTCGTTCTGCGCCGTGTCAACTCATCGTATATGTACAGTGTCCTTTGGGCGGTGTCATAACTGCATCCATTGTACGCCCAGGGATCGGGATACCAGCCCCAGTCCACGCCGTGCAGGCGGCGGTCGAACCGGTCGATCTGCTCATCCGTGATCGTCTCCGCCCGCAGGTTTTCAAAGACCTGCGTACCGCTACCTACAACCTCGCCCAGATATTCATGTCGGTAGGCCGTCTCATTGGTTTTTTTCAGGTGCTCCGCGTCGTCCAGAAAGCGCGGCCCCAGCCAGTCTTTCGGCGTGGTCAGGTAGGTGCTGTGGTGGATGAGCTTGCCCGGCCGCGCCTCCAGCGCGTACCGGTTCGCCCAATTCCGGGCCATGGCAGGCGGGTTGAAGCTCTTGAGGGACAAAGAAAAGGAGCCGCCGCGAAATAGCGACTGCTCCACATTGCGGACCTCCTCCGGCCCAGCGAACTGGTCCAGCTCCTCGAACCAGGCGACGCCCACGTATCCAAACGGCGTCTTGATGCTCTTTAATTTCCCCGGGTCGTCCAGGCCGAAGAATAAAATTTTCTGCCCCGTGGGCAGGTAGACGCACTCCATGGGGGACACCGTGCATTTGAATTTGCGGCTCAGGCCCAGCATGGAAATGGCCCAGCAGATTTGCGCATACACGCTGGCGCGCAGGGTGTTGCCGACCTTGCGCAGCACAACCGCGTGGCAGTCCGGGTGCTGGAGCAATTGCAGAATCAGCCCCACGCTAAAATAGCTGCTCTTACAGCTCCCGCGCCCGCCCTTGCACACGGCCTCCTGTACCTGCCCGGCCTTGATCGCCCGGTGTACCCCGGCAAATGCTGGCGCGATCGCGTCCGACAGCCTACAAGTCGTCAATGATCCGCACCCCCTCGTCACCCTGCTGCTCTTCCGGTTTGTCCCTCCAGCCCTTAAAATTATTTGTCAGACTGAATTTTGCTCCCATTGCTCCGTCACGATCGTATAGCCGAGACTCTGTGTATTCCTCGCAACGGGACTTCGCGCGCGTAATCGTGTCCTTAAACGCTGCCCGCCCTTGATAATTCAATAGCGCCTGACGTCCCGCAAAGCCCAGTGCGAGAGCCAACCCTGTGACTGTCGGCGGCTTCTGCCCAACGATAACTGGATTCCCCCACTTGTTCAGTACGGGGCTTCCATTTCCATCCTTCAGGATTTCGCCTTCACATGCGGTAAAATAGGCCTCGATCGCTTCTTGCAGTTCCGCGACGGTCTTATATTTCAAACTTCGCGCCATCACCCATCACCCCCATCCGGCGGATGCCCTCTCGCCGCCGCCATCCTCGCTTCATGCAGTTGGCGCATCAGGTCGCTGCGCATACACTCCAGGTGCTTATAGCGGGCGTTGTTTTTCCAGTCACGGTTGGTTTTGAGTTGGGCAATTCTGCGGTCAATAGCCGCGATCTCCGCCTCATACTCCGCAATCGCCTGTTCGTACATGCGTACCACCTCCCCAAAAGATTGCATAAGAAAAGCACCCCACCAACCGGCAAGGTGCCTATGTAATCCGCCAAAAGACGGTTGTACTTGTGTCCGGCACGAGGCCGGATACCGCAGCATCTTTTATACCGCACTCTGCACAGCGGTTGCCCTGAAGGGCTTGGCGCGGCCTGCCGGAGTTGCACCGGCTCGCAAGCTGTTTGCCGCATATCCGCCGCGCCAGTCTGACCTTCTGACGCGGCTTTTTATGAATAGAAAGGAGGTGCACATGAATGAACCTGCCCTTGTACTCAATTCACCAACTTTTCACACTATTATTATACGCCCTTGATTTTGCTCGCAGGTGCCACCTTTTCAAATTTTATGTAAGTTTTCAGCCAGTCGAACCAGAAATTGTTTTCTGTACCGTTTCATTGTACGATCAGCAATCGGAAGGTTGATGTCTCGAATCCGTATACCCTCAAAAAGATTCAGCTTAATGAAGTCGCGTTCACAATTATCTCGGCATCCAGATAAGGCTTGTTCAATCGCCTTAATTTCCCTCTCATTTTTACCCTGTCGCAAAATAATCCTCTCTGCCTTGTCCGCTGTCTGGTCACTTGTCCCTCCACCGTGAGGTTGCCCGTCTGGCGGATGTCCAGCAAGGATAATCTCGTCCTCGATCTCCCTCCGGCGCCGTAACAGTGTGTAGTAGGAATGTGCCACATCCATGCACAGGCGGTAGACATCCGGCGGCAAGGTTATGTACTTGGGGTTATACAATCAAGCGTCCCTCCCTATTGTCTCGTCTAGCTGGACGGCTGAGAGCGCCCGCTCGTGCAGCCGCAGAATCCAGCGGTAATTGTAGTGCATCCGCACGGCGATCTGCTCAAAGGTCATGCCGAGGATGTACCGGTAGCTCAACAGCAGTTGCAGGGTCTCGTCCGGCACGGTCTGAATCGCGTCCACGACCTCCTGACTCAGCGCCATCAGCTCTTCGATCTTCATGTAGATTTCCTTTTGGGCGGCCAGAATCTTCTCCACGGCCGTCTCCACCTGGCTGCCGCCTGGCGTCTGGCGCAGCGCAGAGGTGATCTTCTCCTCCTTTGACCGCCACAGGGCCAGCTCCTCATACAGGACATCCAGCTCGCGGTCGGCTTTGCCGTAGCGCTTCAGATACGTCTTTTTCTCCTGATTGTTCAACGCGCATCCTTCCTTTCCCAATAGTTCGAAACCCGCTTCCAACTCAGGCGGAACCATTTCATCCACTCGTCGCAGCTGTTCCGGCTGCATTCCCGCCGCAGGGGGGGGGCAGGAACGGCAGGGATATCGCTCCCGGATCTGCTCATACAGATTCATCTTGCCCTCCCCACCAGCTCATCCAGCGTCACGCCGAGCGTGTCCGCCAGCAGGATCAGCGTATCTACGCGGGGATAGCGGACCTTCTGGCATTCCAATTCCCAGATCGTCACCTTGCCAATGCCCGACTCCCGCGCAAGCTGCGGCACGGATAAGTTCTTATTTTCTCGCAGTCGTTTTAACCTCTCTCCAAAATTTTCAAGATTCATTGTGATCTCCTTTCATGCATTGCAGCACCCAACCCTCGAACTACCGCCGCTCTTCGTCGCTCAGCGGGCACCAGGCGGGCACGCCCTTCCAGCCCTTGAACCGCTCATACAGCGGCCGCATCCGCGGATGGTTGACGTTCACCCGGTAATCCCACGGATTCGATGCAAGCAGCACGCCGGTTTCCGCAGGTATATTCCCATTCCACATATTTCTCCTCATTATTTGGGGAACACGGGGAACGCCGGGGAACTCGTGTTCCCCGCAAAAAACCCAGCGTCCATGCGGGTTTGTGGGGTGTTGGGGAACTGGGGAACATATTTGCACATTCTCCTATATAGAAAATTTATTTTTTATAAAACTTCATTTCCTATATATACCCTATTGTTTTTGGTTCCCCAGTTCCCCAACGCTTGAAACCCGCATTCCTATGCGGTTTTTCTGTTGGAACAAGCGGGGAACAGGTTCCCCATTCAGAAGGGTAAATCTTGTTCTGACAGAGATGTGCCCTCTTCTTCCTCTGATGGGAGCCGCATACAGACGCATTCCGTCGGCACGCCGTTGATGCGCTTGTTTTTTGTCATCGCCCGTCCCCTTGTCTCTATAAGCCCCTGCTGCTTCAAATAGCTGAGCAGCGCCGGGGCGGAAAAGCCCGCCTCCTCGGCCGCGCGGCGGAACACGCTAGAAATGATAAACGCTATATCTCCTTGGATCAGCCCGTACACCTCGCCTATATCGCTACATGCGCGCATCTTGTTGGCATTCTGTGTCACCCAATCGCACATGTAACGATAACCGCGCTCGCCGGATGATACTGCGGCCTTGCTGGCTAAAAACTGCGCAATCTCTTGTACGGTCAATGCCTGTCCGTCCTCAAATAACCACTCGGTTGCCAACGTATCCGCAACCAGGATCACCGCGGCAGCCATAGCTTGCTTTTCGGTTGTGTCGTTGCCAGACAGGGCCTTAAAATAGCCGTGATAAAGCTCTGCGGCGCGCTCAATGTTTGATTGATCGTTGTATAACATCTGCACAAACTCGCGCCCTGCAAAGCCGTAGTGGCGTTTAACGGTATTGCTGACGGCGTGACCGTCCTCTATGATTTTTTCCGCCGCTCTGCACTCCATCTCGATCACACGGTTGATTGCCCCGGCGCCGCTCCCGCTGCCGGTAATAGGTGTCTCACCCGTGGTAAGGATGCAGTTTGCCCAAGTGGGGGTTTGGTCCACGCCGCCGGTCCTTGTGCCTCTGGTGCGTCCCACTCCCTCCGCTAGTGCGTACACGTCGAACATAACCCGGCCGCGTGCATCCCGCGCCAATTGCAATTCATCCACGCAGAGCGGTAAGTGGTTCAGGAATGCCGCCAATTTTTCCCGGCCGACAACGGTTGAGTTGAACGTCTGAATATATCGGCCTGGCTCCGGATTGCCCCATACGGAAGCCGCAAGCATCAAGGCCACTGTCTTTCCGGTACCGCTCTCCCCGCCCCATAAGTGGACAAAAAACGGGAGTGCTCCACACGGATGCACGAGCACCGATGCGAACGACGCGGCCAGTACCACACGTGCCATTACATTGCCCTGACGTATCTCTTTTGCCAAGGTATACCACTCTTTGCGCCTACCGTGGGCCTTGACGGCTCCGAAAATATGCCGGAAGTTTACATCGCCGTCAAATATAATCCCGTCCACATAAGGCGAGAATCCCTCGTCAGGTATATATCCAAGGCGTGAAACGCTTTTGCTTTCCGGGATTTCGTTATAATTCAGGTTTTCCAGGTCGGATATGTATTGCACCAAGAGCGGCGCATTCTCGCTCGTCACCGCGACGCCCTGATCCGCAA
>DBFXIC010000276.1:0-9462 GCA_048455095.1 Anaeromassilibacillus sp. | reverse complement strand
GTTACTGGAAGTACTTTCCAGCGATTGTGCAAAGCTTCTAAAATCAGACTAATTTCATGGTCTGAATGCACAAACTTTCTTTCTTGTGCAAAAAAACCGTAAAATCGCGCTTTTTTTAAGGTATCTTTGGTACCTGTTTCTGCGCCGGACGGCACAGTTCAAAGTGTTTTTTGTGAAACCGGAGCAGACCGTCTCTCTGCGCTCGGCTCAGTTCGCTGGACAATGCACTGCGTTCCACGCACAGATAATCCTCCAACTGCTGCCGATTGAACGGGATGTCGAACGCATCCGCCCCGGACGCACGGCTTCGGCGGAAAGGTGGGGCAGAAGGCGCTCCCGAATGGTGTGCGGGGTGATGTGGCCGATTTTCTGGGTCATCACCAGATTTTTGGCAGTTGTCGCCTGCAGAAGGTTGTGCAAAAATTGCAGATGCGGCTCGTTGGCCAGCATGGCTTCGCGCCACAAACGATCTGGTTCCAGAAACAACACGAAGATTGGCCCCGCCGCAGTCATGCCCACCAGCAGCGTCGCGTCCAGTACACAGGCATGGGCTTCGGCAAACATCTGCCCCGGCCCCATATGTGCCAGAACGTTCTTGTTGCTCCACGCATCCCGGCGCACCAGATTGACTACGTCCCGCAGCACAAACCCCAGCGCAGTCACCCGCTGGCCGGTACGCAGGAATGTCTACCCTTTCTCGTATTCCTTTTGCCCGGCGCTCAAATCCCGCAGCAGCATCGTGCATTGGGTCGCATCCAACCCCGCAAACATCGGGGAGGTGCCCCACTGAGAAAAATTTGGCTCAATCCTTTTTCTTGTGGGATTGATGTGAAGTGGAGTATGTGTGGAGGCTCCTGTGCTGGTATAGTTTTCGAAGCAAACATCACGGGAGGCTCCGCCACGCAGTACATTCATTTGCCGTCTGGTCTAAGTGGATTGTGTAACTCCAAGACCATCGTAGAGGTGGCCCAGTCTGGCCGGGAGGTCTACTTGCTGCATGGAGAGCTGGAGCGGGACGAGACCTCTGTCTACCCTGCATGCGGTCAGAAAATGCACATCCATGGGAGCAGGATCACCATGCTCCGCCACCTGTGCTTTGGCTGCCACCTTAGCACAGCCAGCTTTGAGAAGGGGCGGTATCGTTGCCCTTGCTACGACCATACGAAGATGGATAGCGTACCCCTCAAGGCGGATGTCCACAACATCACCCGTGAGCTGCTACGAGAATTTGAGCCTCAGGTGCTGAAAAAGAACCAAACCAGCATCAGCCAGGACATTGAGGAGAAAATCCTGTCCATGTACGCCAAGGGGAAGTTGGACACGTAACAAAAAATGATCAAGTACAATTATGGCCCTGTTGACAAAAGCAAAAAATCCGCCGAACCCCGCATTGTTCTGGGCAATTCCGAAAGTTGCTCATATTGGTATTCTTCGCCCGGTACATTTTTGAACGCCGTATATCCGACTAAAAATATCAATAAAAAGTATTCCAAGCAAAAGATAATGTTTTTTCGAAAAGTTTTCTTTCAAGTAACAAATCAGTTGCCATTCAAGTGCCGTTGCCGCACGAAATTGTAAAACTTCGTTCGGTGACGGCACTATTTTAGCTCAGTATTTTATCGCAAGCGCCTCTTGATTATACATTAAAAATAAGTATAATTAAAAGTAGGAGGTGTGCTATGGTCACAGTAGGAACAAGGCTGCGGATAATCCGTAAGGACGCAGGCCTATCACAAGTGGAATTAGGAAAGTTGGCGGGAAGCAATCAATCCGCAATCAATCGTTATGAAACAGACCGGGCTGCAGTGCCCTATCGCATGTTGATATGGTATGCGCAGTATTTCGATGTATCCATGGACTACATTTTTGGCCTTTGTGATGACAAACGCGGGAGGATCGTTACCGTTTCACCAGAAGGCGCGGAAGAATATGTACGACGCAAACCGGATTGGAGCGAGTTCGTGGAAGCTTGTTTCGAGCCGGGAAGTGAACTGAACCGCAAACTCAAGCAGATGGTGCTGAACATGGCGGAAGAACATTCGCATGGCGTCAAGGAGGGATAGACAATGAATGCAGTAATCTACGCCAGATACAGCAGTGATAACCAGCGGGAAGAATCGATTGAGGGGCAGCTGCGCGAATGCAAGGAATACGCCGAGCGCAGCGGAATGAATGTAGTCGCTACATATATCGACCGCGCATTGTCAGCCAAAACAGATGACCGTCCCCAGTTTCAGCAAATGATACGGGACAGCAACACACATAAATTTGAGGTCGTACTGGTGTGGAAGCTGGACCGCTTCTCCCGCAACCGCTACGATTCGGCAAACTACAAAAGAAAACTGGCGCAGAACCATGTCCGTGTTGTTTCCGCAACGGAGCCGATTTCAAACACGCCGGAGGGAATCATGCTGGAAAGCCTGTTGGAGGGGATGGCAGAATATTATTCCGCCGAGCTATCCGAAAAGGTTTCCCGTGGGCACAAGGAAAACGCGCTGAAGGCAAAGTTCAACGGCGGGACGATTCCACTGGGATACCGCATTGATGAAAACCAGCATTATCAAATTGATCCGGCTACTGCGCCGTTAGTCTTAGAAACATTTGAACGTTATGCGGACGGAGAATGTGTGCGGAAGATTGTAGAGTCTTTTAATGCACGCGGCCTGCGCACTTCGCGCGGCGCTCCGTTTTCCATAAACAGCTTTCAGGCAATTTTGAAAAACCGGCGTTACCTGGGAGAGTACAGGTACAAGGATACCGTAATTCCAGATGCAATTCCTGCCATTATCACTCCGGAAGTTTTCGAAAAGGTACAGAGACGCTGTGAACAAAACAAAAAGGCTCCAGCCCATACGAAAACAGATGTCAATTACATGTTGACAACAAAACTGTTTTGCGGAAAATGTGGCGCGATGATGGCAGGTGAAAGCGGAAAAAGCCATACAGGCGCATGGCATTATTATTACAAATGTGGGAACCACAAGCGCCATGGGCGCTCGGTATGTGATTTGAAAGCCGTCCGAAAAGAACCACTGGAACGGTTTGTAGTGAAAGTGGCAATTGAAAAAGTGTTGAAAACAGATACTCTCGAATTGCTGGCTCAGAAACTGTTGGAATATCAAAATAAGGAAAACACCCGCCTGCCTGTATTACAGGCAGGCTTGAAGGATATTTCTAAGCGTATTAACAATATTGTTTCTGCAATCGAGCAGGGAATCTTTACACCAGCAACCAAGCAGCGGCTGGATGAATTGGAGGAGCAGCGCAAGGAATTGGAAGCCAGTATCCTACAAGAGCAGATTGCCAAACCGCTTCTTACACGGGAACAAATCCTGTTCTGGTTTGAGCGGTTCCGGCAGGGCGATCCGAGTGATCCGGCATATCAGCAAAAAATCATAGATTGTTTTGTCAATTCCGTCTACATCTTCGATGACCGTCTAGTCATCAACTTCAATTACAGAGACGGAGATAAACTGGTATCTCTGCAAGAGGTAAAAAGTTCGTTTTTGGGTGGAAATCGTTCACCAATTTTTAAACCGCATTGTATAGCCAAAAATGGCTTAACAGTGCGGTTTTTCTTTATCCTGTAACTGCATGAGACTACATGAGAAAGCATGATTTTTGACACAGAAAATACACAGTAATTACACAGGAAGAAATTACCAATTTTAAAGGCGTTTACTATAATAAAGCGGCCCCGTATCGCTACGGAGCCGCCCGAATATTATACCCTCTTTGGATAGGCTATTCAGTTTGTTTACTCATAATGCAGCGCCTTTGCCCGGCTGCGAGGGGCTTGTACCGCCTCCTTTGACATTTTACCGGGCGGGGCCTATAATAAGCATAGACCCCGCTTCGGCGGTGTTGCGGCTCTTTACCTGTTCACTTGCCACGATGCACAGGTAAGGGGCTTTTTTCATGCGCTGGCAACGGTGAAGCGGCGTACAGTCTGCGGGCGGCAGAAAGCCGAATACAGCTTCCTGTGGGCCTGCTGGAATGCCTTGGCATCAAAGCGGCTGCTTGTAACGGCCTTGTAGCGGGCTGTATAAGCGCCTGCCTGCACTTCCTCGGCCTCGCCCATAGCGTCCTTGATTTTGTCCGCTACGGCCTGCTTCTGCGCCTCCAGCGCGGCGATCTGCTGCGCAAGGGCTGTGTACTCGTCCAGATGCTTTGCAAGGGTTTTCTGTGTCATGGTATTGGCTCCTTTCTTTTTCGCCCTCTTTTCGGCGGGGCTTGTCCGGCGGCCTTTATCGGAGCGGGCCGCGTGCGGCAAGTAATGGGCTGCTTGCAACCTCTGGGACTTTGGGGGAACCTGCGCTTACGCTGCTATAGTGGGGGACACCGCACATCAAGTCGTTATCGGTTCATTGTCGCTTCCCCATCCCTGTGATTATATTATACATGAATTTTAATGTATAGTCTATTGACGTTTTGCACAAACATACATCAAATTTAATGCATATATTGTACATTGAAAATAATGCATATTTGTGCTATAATATGTACAGTGGAAAAGAATGATTGAACGGAGGTATTACGATGCCAATGAAATATGAAAAGCTCTTTGCTTTGATGAAAGAAAAAGGGCTTACGACTTACAGGATTAGGAAAGAAAAAATTGTATCGGAAAATGCTCTTACAAGCATGAGAGCCGGGAAAAGCGTAACCACCGACACAATAGCCGCTTTGTGTAGGGCTCTGGCCTGCCAGCCCGGCGACATTATGGAATATGTAGACGAAAGCGAGGCCGCAGAATGAAAGTATTCACACTGATCGGCGGCGTGAACGGCGCGGGGAAATCCAGTCTTACGGGTTCGCTGAAAGCAGAGCGAACAGACTTGGGTGTTATTGTTGACCCGGATAAAATCACGGCAGAGATGGGGGGCGATGAATACGAGGGCGGAAAGCTGGCCGTGGAACGCATCGAAAAGGCGCTTGAAGATGGCGTAAACCTCACACAGGAAACCACACTTTCGGGCGGATACCCTAAACGCCTTGCAAAGAGGGCCAAGGAGGCAGGATATTATATTCGTCTGTACTATGTGGGACTGAATACGCTTTCGGAAAGTTTGCACCGCATTCAAAACCGCGTAGCAAAGGGCGGACATGATATCCCACACCATGACGTTGAGCGTCGTTTCTCTCGCCGCTTTGACGATATTGCAAAACTGCTGCCCTACTGTGATGAAGCGAAATTTTTCGACAATGACAACGGCTTTGTGCTAGTGGCTGAATATCGAAACGGTGAGCTGCTGCCCGTGGGAGACAAACGCCCGGCGTGGCTTCTCGAACTGATTAACGCAATAAAATAAGACAAAGCGGACAGCGTAAAAGCTGCCCGCTCTTTTTATGTGCGCTCCGGCGCGGTTGCAACGGCCCTCAAAGCGTTTTTATAGTAAAGGCGGGAAAAGCGCCCGCCCTGCACATTGCCGTGCTTCTGTGCGGCCTGTGTGGGCCTTGCTGCTAACAGCATAATAACAGCGTGCTAACAGGCCGGTTACAAGCTTCCGCGCCCTGAATTAGTGGCAATTAGTGGCATGCGAACATTTACCGAACGTTCCCCGGCGTTCGCTCCTTGGCGGCATGATTCGCCCTGTGTGCTGGTGGGGATAAGGCCCACAGCGCATGCTTGCGCGTTTACACTTTCTTCATAGGGTGGGGCAAGGTGAGGGGCGATCTCGTCCGCCGGGTCGAAGTGCTCAAGCACATGAACTGGATAATTGAACCATACATCCACATGGGCAAACCGGGCGAACTCACGCAGCGTCCCCTCGATGCGCCATGCGGACACGTCGGCGCGGCGCCGCTCTGGCGGCAGTTCCAGCTCGATAACGTCCAGGATAGCGTCCGGATCCCGCGCGAACACGCCGGAGCCGGACGCACGGTCCATACTGCGTTTCCCGCCCTGTGCTCCCTTGCTGTGGTGGTGGCAATAGATCACCGAACAGCCGGTCTGCTCGGCAATTAGATCAATGCCATTGCAAAACTGTGTGATTGCCCGGGCGCTGTTTTCGTCACCAGTCCCCAGCTTGTAAATTGGGTCTATTATGATGGCTGTGCAGCCGTCCCGCTTTGCCCGCCGAACAACAGCGGGAACGAACTGCTGGAACCGAAGCGGAACGCCGCGCAAATTCCATACCACGATGTTTTGCAGATTGTGGGGTTGCAGCTCCAGCGCCTCATAAACGGCCTGCATTCGTGCCAAAAAGCTGGCCCTGTCAATTTCCATATTCACATACAGGATTTTGCCTTGGCTGCATCCAAACCGGCCCAGCCAGGGCACGCCTTCCGCAATGCTGATGCAAAGTTCAATGAGCGCAAAACTCTTGCCGGCCTTGGAGGGCCCCGCCAGCAGCATCTTGTGTCCCTGGCGGAGCACGCCCTCGATCAGTTCGTTTTTTAACTCTGGAAACTCATGCCCATGTCCCCTTCGAGGTGAAGAAATGGCGCAGCGGCCAGAACCTGCCCACGGAGCAGGGGCTGGTGCTGGGGTGCAAGGGAAAGAAAGGCGAACTCACCGCCCTCGTGGACAGCGATGACATCCACTACCTGATGATCGGCGCTTCCGGCATCGGCAAGACCGCCTATTTTCTCTATCCCAATCTGGAGTACGCCTGCGCCAGCGGCATGAGCTGGCTGGCGCTGGACAGCAAGGGCGACCTCGCCCGCAATTACGGCGCCATTGCCAAGAACTGCTATGGGTATCAGAATGTGGCCGTGATCGACCTGCGAAATCCCACCCGCTCAGACGGTAACAATCTGCTGACGCTGGTCAACCGGTATATGGACATTGCCCGGAGTGACCCGAACAATCTCGCGGCCCGGGCCAAGGCCGAGAAATACGCCAAAATCCTGTCCAAGACCATCGTCAATCCGGACGGCGATGACAGCAACCGCGGCCAGAACGCTTTCTTCTACGATGCGGCGGAAGGGCTTCTCACCTCGGTCATCCTGATGCTGGCCGAGTTCCTGCCGCCCGATAAAGACCACCCCCAGGAGCGCCGCCATATCGTCTCCGTGTTCAAGCTGGTGCAGGATCTGCTGGAGCCCAGCCGTGTCAAGGGCAAGAGCCACTTCCAGCTCCTGATGGCAAAACTGCCGCCGGATCACAAGGCGAGGTGGTTTGCCGGTGCCGCCCTCAACAGCGCCGAGCAGGCAATGGCCTCCGTCATGTCCACCGTGCTGTCCCGCTTGAATGCCTTTCTGGACAGCGAGCTGGAGCAGATCCTGTGCTTCGACAGCGCCATTGACGCTGAGAAGTTTGCTTCGGAGAAGTCTGCCATCTTCCTGATCCTGCCGGAAGAAGACACAACCAAGAACTTCATGGCCGGTCTCATGATCCAGAACCTGAGCCGGGAGCTGTTCGCTGTGGCCGATGAGAACGGCGGCAAGCTGAAAAACCGGGTGGTGCTTTTCTGTGACGAATTCGGCACCATGCCCCCGTTTGATATACTGCCCCTTTTCTCCGCTGGACGCTCTCGCCGGTTAACGCTCGTGCCGATCATCCAGTCCTTAGCGCAGCTCGAAAAAAACTACGGGAAAGAGGGCTGCGAGATCATTCAGGACAACTGCCAGGACACCATCTTCGGCGGCTTTGCACCCAACAGCCAGACCGCCGAAGTGCTGTCCAAAGCCCTGGGCAGCCGCACCGTCCTCTCCGGCTCGGTGAGCCGTGGCAAGAACGATCCCAGCCAGAGCCTGCAGATGATGGAGCGCGCCCTGCTGACGCCCGACGAGCTAAAATCCATTCCCAAGGGCAGCTTTATCGTCATGAAAACCGGCACTCATCCCATGCGGACCCGGCTCCAACTCTTCTTAAACTGGGGCATTACCTTCGGGGAGCCGTATGTGGTGCCGGAGAGAGCCAACCGAGCGGTGGCCTATGCCAACCGGGTGGATCTGGAGCGGAATCTCCCGCAGCTCAGTGAGCCGGAGGAGATGGACGAAAGCCGCGGCTATGCGGTATCCAGCCGGGGCGGCATCGCCCATGCTCCGGCTCAGGAGAGGGCTGTAAAAAGAGGAAAGCAAATGAAGACATTCGGAGAGGAGGAACGATGAGTTACTTCGGAACGATTTACGCCGACACTGAGCTTCCCTCCAGAGCGAAGGCGGTCTATATGTACCTGCGGGATCGCTCCGATGCCGAGGGAAAGTGCTGGCCGGGCATTAAGACCATTGCCTCGGACATGAAGCTGTCCCGCTCCACGGTCAAGCGGGCGCTGCACGATCTGGAGCAGCGCGGCTATCTGAAAAAGGCTTCCCGGCACAGGCCGAATGGGAGCAGCACCTCCAATCTCTATACCGTGAAATAAAAGAGAGAGTGGTTTGTACCAAAATGTAGTACAAACCACTCTCTGAATCAATGGCAATTTCAAAATCTTCCGCCAAGGGAGAACTGCGCCCATTCGCTGGACCCAGGAGCGGTTCATTGTGAACCACCCAGAAGGACTCACTCTATCAGAGATTTAGGTCAGAGAAAAGACATCCATGCGAAAGAAAATAGTGGTGGAATTACGGTTCATCGACATCCAGACAGTATCCGACTTCCCGCACGGAGCGAATGTAGAACGGGGCATCTGGATTAGCCCGATACAGCTTCTCGCGCAGGTTGCAGATATGAAATCCTATCGTATTGTTTTCGTTTCCTGTAGTGAAATCGCCCCAGACCTGTTCGTAAATCTGTGCGTAGGTCAGCACACGGCCTTTGTTGGCGGCCAGCAGCAGGAGAATCCGATATTCTTTTGCGGTAAGCTGAATCTCCTGTCGATCCCGAAAAACCTTTCGTCTGCTTGGAAAGATCTCAAGACCAGGGAGCGATACCATCGGCTCCTCGTCGACCTCGATTTTTTCTATCTCAGGGTGGTTTTTGAGGATAGACAGAATCTGCTCCAAAACTTCCGTATCTCTTTCGTGCAGATCCAAAATTATGACTCGTCCGATGATATCACCGCTTTCCCACTCAGTTTACGAGTTGCTTTCAGTCGCTCAAAGGTTTCCTTGCTGACTACATGCTCAATCCGGCAGGCATCCCGTTCGGCAGTAACAGGATCGACACCAGCTGCCACAAGTATCTCTGTAAAAAAGAGATGCTTTTCGTAGGTATCCTCGGCAACCTCACGGCCGAGATCAGTCAGGTGCAGGAAGTGATCTCCATCCATGAGTAGGAAGCCGCCCTTTTTTAGTGTAGCCACCGCATGGCACACACTGGGTTTGGACACCTTCAAGTGTCGGGCCACATCTGCAGACCTCACCATGCCCTTTTTCTTTTTGAGGACAAGGATGGCCTCCAGATAATCTTCACCCGATTTGCGTAAAGGCATAGACAGTCCCCCTTCCGTTATGTAGGCGGCTATTTCCTGGACACTTCATGGCTGCTTGTCATTTGGCAGCCAATCCGCCGTCCAAGCCCCACTCTCCCGCAGGAATTCTCCGTCATGGGTGATAACCACCACACATAGCCCC
>DBFXIC010000275.1:0-13271 GCA_048455095.1 Anaeromassilibacillus sp. | reverse complement strand
TACCTCCTGGGATTCCTGTTTGTTTGTGCATAGCATTCTCCTTCCGGTTGATTTTCTCATCCCTGTCGGGTACACTCATTCTAGCAAGAAGTCTTCCCGTCCGCAATACTTTCAAAGAAAGACGGGGACATTAAAAAAGTGTATCGGGGACAGGTGGTCAGATGGAAACAAAACGGCTCATTGAAACAGAAAACAGCATCCAGGAATTCACTGTACAGTTCTACGGCGGCACGGTGATGATCGAACAAAACCAGCTGCCGTTGGGGCAGATTTCCTGCGAGCTGCTGGATTATCCAGTGGAGGAGCTGCTTGCGCTGCATGATGAAGCCGTCAGGCTTTTTTCCATCGTGCGGGACTCCCTTTTTGCCCGGGACAAAGAAAAAAGCCCCGCGCTGGCCGCTGCCGTGCAGTGCCAGTTGAACAGGGCTTTGAAGCATGTGTATCCGCTTCCTCTGTTTTCTCTTTTGAATATTGACAGGGATACATACGGGACGATGCTGGAGGAGCTGTGCCGGAATTCGCCGAAAGAGTTCCAGAAAGCTGTAACACCGGGACGCTGGAAAGATAGAACCCGGCAGGATCGGTGCTCGCTGTAGCGCGCCCGCTTTATGAAAAATACAGCCGCACACTTGTCCGAATTTGGCCAGACACCGAGCCATAATATCGGAAACCGCTGGAGAAGTTGTAGGCATCGTACCCGCTACCCGGCAGAATGCGGCACGCGATACAGCTGCGCAGACCGGCTCGGCACATCACATAGACAAGTTTGTCCGTCTCGGTTTCCCTCAGCCGCTCGAGCAGTTCATCGACGGGGAGATTCCGAAGACCCTCGGTGCGGCCTCGAGCAAATCCTCCCCGGAGTGCGCGTGCTCACCGCTTGATTCACGATTTTTCCGTTTTTCATTACAGTGAGCATGGGAATGCTCATCATGCCGAAACACCCGGCCAGCTCGGCCCCCTCGTCGATGTTGATTTTGCTAACCTTGAGGTCGGGCCGCTCAGCGACGATTTCCTCTAGAACTGGCCTCGCCATCCGGCACGTTCCATACCAAGGTGCTCAGAAATCCAGCAGTACGGTTTGCTCGGAGCGCACGGCTTCCTGTTCAAAATCATTTTGATCGATCTGTTTCACAGATGTTTCGCAGTCCTCTCTTTGTTCCAGCGGCCGGAAGAATGCTCGTTTGCTCCCATTCCCGTTGCCCCGGTTTGCAGGCGCCGGAACCGGAAGCCCACCGCGCCTTGTCTATGTGAACACGGGCCCCACTGGCTCTCCGCTTCCTGATTCCGCCGCGCCGATTTTATTCGGTGATGTTATTCTCCCCCATAATCACACGTTCTTCCGTGATAAAATCACCAAATGGGAAGCGCGATTACACGGACGCCTGGTAAGCGGAAAGCGCCGCGCCGATTAGCCCAATTTTCTGCGGGTCCAACTGGGAAACCGTGATGTTGTCCAGCAACGCGAGGTTGTTCGGCGGCAACCAGCCGGTCAGTCCGTCGATGATGCCTTGGAGCAGCCATGAATCGCGGAAGACACCGCCGCCGCAGATGATCGCCTGCGGGTCCATGAAATTGATGATGTCCTGCACCATAGACAGTTGCGCCTTCATCATCAGGTCTGCAACGCGGATAGCCAGCACGTCGCCCTCGTGTGCCGCCTGAACGATTGTCGAGGAAACCATGCGGCCTTCCCGATCCAACCGCGCCAGAACGGAATCGGGGTACTGTTCCATCAGCGCGCGTGCGTGGCGGATCATCCCGCCGCCGGAAGCATAGGTTTCGATGCAGCCCGTGCGCCCGCATTTGCACGGCACGTCAATGTTGGCGACGATATGCCCGACTTCCCCGGCGTTGTTTTGATGCCCGCGGATCAGCCGCCCGTCACTGACAAGCCCGGCGGCAATGCCAGTACCGACGTTCAAATAAACGAAATCCCGGAACCTGCGCCCCGCGCCGAACTGGATTTCCGCCAGAGTGGCGCAGTGTACGTCATTGTCCGCGATTACGGGGATTTGGTACTGCTGCATAAGTTCCTGCCCCAGCGGACACGGTTCCAGAATCGGCGTGGCGATGGAAAAAAGCCAAACTGCGCGGCGGTGATCCACCTGCCCCACCAGCCCAAGGCCAATCGCGTCCGGTTTGGGAACGACTTTGGTTTCCACCATTTCCGCCCAGTAAGCCGCGACAGCCCTCTTTACGGCGGCAATCGCGGCATCCTGTGCACCGCGCTGGGACGGATACCGGCGCTCATGAGTGATCGTCCCGTCCGGCCGGACGATGCCGATCAATATTTTCGTTCCCCCGACATCCACGCCCATTACGGTATTCATAAAGACGATCCCTCCATTTTTTGAATAATTATAGTTATAACGCAGAAAAAGTATAGCGCAGAAAAAGGAATGCGGGCAAGCGCTTCTAATAATAATTGCGAAAGATACAACGAAATGCAAAACGCGCCGCGCGCTGCGGGGCATCATCCAAAAATGGTTGTGGATGGGCGCGGCGGGGATATGCTATACTGAACGTAAAATCAAACCCACAGAGAAAGGATGGAGAGCAATGGCGGCAAAAGAACGCGCAATTCACTTGGATTATTTCGACCCGGCCGTGGGCAAGGTGCCCAACCCCGGGATGGGCGTACAGGGCTATGTTTATAGCGACCATATGCGGTTTGGATACACATGGGCGGAGATCCAGCCCAGCGTGCCGCATGAGATGACGCCGCTGGACCGGAAGAGCTTGGAGCGCATGGCAGCTTCCCCTCACTGCGACAACCTCTACTATCGCTGCGAATGGCGCGATATCCAGCAGGAAAAAGGCAAGCTTTCTCTGCCCAAGGAATTTGAGTGGATGCTGGAAGCGTGCGAAAAGTACAATAAAACATGGTCGTTCCGGATTATGTCCAGTTCGGTGACGTCTGTTTACAAAGACAGCGTCCCGGAATTCATCAAAGACCATGTGAAAATGATTCCCTACTGGCGCACGATTGGCGTGCAGGAGTGGTACCCGAAATATTTCCCGGAATACTCCTCGGAATTTCTCCAATACTGGAACGAACTGAATTGCCTGCTGGGCGAACGGTTTGACAAGGATCCGCGCCTTGAATTCGCGGACGTGTCCGGCTACGGCTTTTGGGGGGAAGCGCATCATTACAGCCTGCAGCGCCCCGATCAAAAGGAAGAAATCAACTGGGAACCGGACAACGTTGAAGAGGTTACTGAGTTTTTGATGGAGAGCCATCTGAAAGCTTTCCCCACCACACCCGCGTGCATGAACCTGCACTATACTGAGTACGGCTTTGCCGACCGAGTTCTGGAACAGAACGGCGTCTGGTTGCGGCGCGACAGTTTCCAAGCCCATATGAATACCGAGGAGTACCGGTGGATTCACCGGGGCGCGAAAAAGGGCGCAATGATCTGGGAGCCGATCCGCGCGCACATCCCGCGCACCGCGCCTTTGTTGTTTACGTCGTCCCAAATGGTACAGCATTGTCTGGATTACGGCGCAAATTACTTCGGGGTGGCATTCACGCCGTGGGATTTTGTCATGAGCACACACAATTATCAGGATCTGATGGATCAGATGGATGCGCAGGTTGGCTATCGTCTGCGCCCGGCAATGGCGTGGCGCCGGGAAAACGCGGATTGGACGCAGGACCTTGTGCTGCAGCTTTTGAACGATGGCTGCGGCGCGATTCCCGGCGCGCTGCGGCTGAAAGCATACTTCCCGGACGGCTCTACTGCGGAAAAAGAGCTCCCTGTGGGCGCGCCCTTCAAGGGAGACGAAAATCTCTTCGCTCTTCCGATCCCCGAACGTTTCTGGGGTGCGTCGGAGCGTGAGGTGATTCGCGTTTCGGCGAGCCTGAAGATGCGCGGAAAAGAAAAGCTTGTTCGCTGGGCCGTCCGTCAGGAGCTGGAGAATCCCTTTGAAATCGTCCTTCCGCTGCGGGCGTTTGTGGATTGATCCACCGAAAAACGTAAGCACAATAAAGCTGCCGTGCAGGTTTTTCCTGCGCGGCGGCTTTTTTATGATTTGGTTTCAAACTGTTTTCCGATGATGCAAAAGCGGAGCAGCTTCCAAAAGTGTGCACCCGGGGAGAGGTGCATGCTTTTGTGAATCGCGGCGGAGTCGTTGCCGGGCTTCTGACGAAACGGCTTTCCGGCAGCTCGTTGTTTGAGGTGCGCCGCGCTGTGCCCGCGGGGAGCGCATTAGGCCCGCCCGGCGCAGCCGCAGACACGGATGCGATGGAGCACTCGTTCTTTTACCGCATCGCGTCCTGCACGGCCATAAATTTTCGGATCGATTATGTCCGGGTTTTCTGCCAACATCCGGCGCACCGCAAGGGTGTACGCGGCGCGGAGCTCGGTGGCAAAATTCACCTTGCAGATCCCCTGACGGACGCATTCCCGGATGACTTTCTCCTCCAGACCGGATGCTCCATGCAGCACCAACGGGATGCGCAACCGCTGCCGGATGCGATCGATCAGCTCAATGTTGAGCACCGGCGGGACGGCATAAACGCCATGTGCCGTGCCTACGCCCACGGCAAGGCTGGAAACCCCCGTTTCCACCTCAAAACGCTCGGCCTCGTCCGGGTCGGTGTAGCCAGTTTCCGAGCACTCGAGGTCGTCCTCCTTGCCACCGACACGGCCCAGCTCACCCTCCACGGGAACGCCGTTCGCGGCGCACATCCGCACCACCTCGCGCGTCAATGCGATATTCTGCACCAGAGGCAGCGTACTTCCGTCGATCATCACGCTGGTATACCCCGCGCGCAGCGCCTGTGCGCATAATTCAAAGCTGTTCCCATGATCCAGATGCAGCGCCACCGGCACACTGGCGCGCTGCGCAAGCGCCTGAACATTACTCCAATATAGCTGTGGGTCTGCGTACCGGAGCGTCGAGGGCGTTGTCTGCAGGATTACCGGCGCGCGCGCCTCCTGAGCAGCCAGCACGATGGCCTGTGCCATCTCCATGTTTTCCGCATTGAACGCGCCGACGGCATAGCCGCCCGCCTGTGCGGCGTGGAGCATTTGAGTGGTGTCGGCAAAAGGCATGGGGGTTCCTCCTTCGATCCTTCTATTTTCAGCTTGTTTTGCGCGTCCCGCGTCTCAGGCGTGGTCCACGACGTTTTGGATCCAGCGGCCCTTTTTGATGAGCAGTATGCCCAAAAAGGTTTTCAGGATTTCCGTGGCCTGACAGAACCCATAAATCCACAGAATACCCAGCCCCGTGAAATGGACGAGACAACTAGCGGGTGCAACGCATGCCAGCCAGATGAACACGGTGTCGAAAATCAAATTCAGATTGGCGTTGCCGCCTGTATGGAGCACGCCAGAAACGACCGTCAGGTAAGAGGTGAACGGCAGGATCAGTGCACTGATGAGGATAAAGGAAGAAGCCAGTTGCCGCACTTCGTCGGTCGTGTTGTAGATTAGAGGGAAATATCGTCCCGCCAGCGCATAAAGCAGTGCGACCGCAAAGCTCGACACAAAGCCAAGACCGATGAATTTCTGGTAAACGGAACGGATTTTGTCCGGCGCTTCCGACCGGCCCATCATATGTCCGATGACGATTCGTGCCGTGTTGCCGACGGCGTTCGCCACAACAATAATCAGGCTGGAAAGCGCGCTTACAATGTTGTTTGCGCTGACAACATACAGCCCGCGGACAGAGTAGCACTGCGTCTGCGCGGCAACGCCCATGGACCAGAGTAGCTGGTTGAGCGCGAACGGCGCGCTTTTTTTCGCAATTCGCAGGGCGAGCCAGCCGGGGATATGCAGTGAGCGATACGCGCCCTGTATGAAGGGGAGCCTGTGTGCGTTGAGATGCGTCCAGCCCGCCACGCCGGCCAGCTCGATGAATCGCGCGACCAGCGTCGCGGCGGCGGCCCCGTAACAGCCCATGGCAGGGATCCCCACAAAGCCGAAGATCAGCACATAATTCAGGACAAGGCTCACCACCATGGAAAAGACACAGAAAAACATGGGCATCTTTGTCTGCCCAAGCTCCCGCAATGTGGAGGAATAGACGTTGATGAGCGCATACGGCGGCACGCCGACTAACATAATCCACAGATACCCCATACCATAGGCGAGCGACGCTTCGGCGTCTGCCGCAAGACCCTCGCCGCTCAGGTAGCTTTGGATCAGCGGCTTGCCCCAGATGCCCAGCAGTAGGATGGTCGCCGCACTCAGCAGGAAACTTGTCACTAGCTTGAAACGGAAAGTATAGCGGATACCCTCCTCGTCGCCTTTTCCGCTGAACTGAGCAGTAAACACGCCGATCCCGCCAAAAATCCCCGAAATGCAGGAATAGAACACAAACATCAGCTGGTTGACAACCGCTACGCCGTTCATCTGGACGGTACTGACGCGACCGACCATAATGTTGTTCAGCAGCCCGATTAGGTTATAAATGCTGCCCTGCATCATGATCGGCAGCGCGATTCGGGCCGCTTTCGCGTAAAATGCCTTTTCTCCGATGTATTCCCGCACCCTGATCATAAACACTCCTGCCTTCTCCAATCGGCAGCCTGAGGGTCAGCGCCGATCCTTTTTCTGCTTCTTACGGTATTCGCTGGGACTCGTTTCCGTCAGCTGGCGGAACGCGCGGTTGAAATTGGCTGCGTTGTTAAAGCCGGAACGCAGCGCCACTTCCAAAATGGAAAGGTTTTCATCTTTCAAAAGCTCAATGGCCAGCCGGATGCGCTTGCGTGTGATGTACTGAACCGGGGATTCGGACATCTGCTTTTTGAAGAACGTGGAAAAATAATAGCGGTTCATCGCCGCAACCTGAGAAAGCTGGTCGATCGTGATGTCCTGCGTCAGGTTTTCCTCAATGTAATCCAGCACCTTGGTGAATGAATCCTGCAGGACGGGAACGTCCCGCCGCGACGGGTTCAGGCTGGGGACGTCTTTTTGATAGTGACACGCAATTTCGGAAAGCATCAGGAAAAGATAGGCTTTCACCGCGAGCGGGTAGCCGTCTTTTTTTTCATACAGAGCCGTCTGGATTTTCCCGAACAGCGTTCCCACCTCTTTGGCGCAGGGCTCCGGATACGGAATCCGGCAAGAGCGGTTTGTGAAATAAAAGGGCTCGAGATACCGCAGGTTGAAATCTTCCATTTCCAGAGATGAAATAAACGAAGGGACAAAATTGAGCGATAAATATTTCAAGCTGGCCGACGCGTTTTCGGAAAAAATATTGTGCGGCTCCATGCTGTTGAAGATGAAGCAGTCGCCCTTTCCAAAGGGATGCTCCGCGCCGCTGCTTTTGAAAAATCCCTCTCCGTCCACGATCACTGTAATTTCCATGGTGGAGTGGAAATGGGCCTGTGTTTCCGCGTAATCGCCCGAAGCGGCAAACTCCATAAATTCCAAACACGTGTCGTGTCCATGCTTGATGAGCTCGACCTGATAAAACAGCATACGGCTTTCCCTCCGGTCAAATTAGTTTGATTATATCGTGCTCTGTTTTCAAAAATCAAGGAAATGCAACAATCGTTGTAGGAATAACAACAATTCATGAAAGCGCAAAAAAAGAGGGGGAAAAGATGAAAATTTTCCTTGTAGAAAAATCTCGCACGGACAAGGTATACTGAAAATAAACGGAATGGGGCATCCCATTTCCGAAACGTGCGTCTGTTCTGCACACGTCCAGACGAGCGCTTTTTGTAAAACAGGGAGGGACGGCCATGGGCGGCACTGCGGGATGCGGGGTACAGGCGGCGATGGCGATTGATATCCGTGAAGATCGGGTTAAAATGGGAATCGTTTCCCGGGAAGGAAACGTGCTGTTCAGCCGACGCTATCCATGGGAAACCTCCTCCGTCGCTGGTTTCCTTGACGCGCTGGTGCTCGACATTGCGGATTTTCAGAGACAGGCAGAAGGCCGTTGGGAGTATGACCGCGTGGGCGTGAGCATGGGCGGCTGGATTGACCGCGAGGCGGGCATGTGGCTCTACACTGCGAAGGTGCACGGCTTTGCTGACCCCGTTCCGCTGCGGTACCTAATCGAGCGCGCCACGGGCCACCCGACTTTCATCGACAATGACATCCACGTCAGCACGCTTGCGGAAAACCGTTTCGGGATTGGCCAGATCTATCCGAACTTTACATATTACCACATCGGAAGGGGCATCGCGGTCGGCGTTGTGAGCGAGGGGAACCTGATCCGTGGCGCGGCGAATTACGCGGGAGAATACGGGGGATATTTGTACGATTTAGGCGGACAGGACGGTGTCTGCCGGCTGGAGGAATTCGCCTCTGGCCGCGGGATGGTACGTTGGGCGCGTAGCCTGTTTGAGCAGTACCCGCATTCCGTACTGCGGCAGGCCGACCGGGTGGGTGCACTTTCCCCAACGAAAATTTTTGAATGCGCCGCGGAAAACGATTCGCTAGCTACATATATCGTCCACCATGTGCAACGCGGAATCGGCCTGTCGGTGGTAAATCTGCTGAGTTTTACAAACAGCGAGGCAATCGCGTTTGGCGGGGAGCTAGCCGGGCTGCACGGGCTACTGCCCGTGCTGACGGATTTCATTGAGGAACACTGCGCGGCCCCAACCCGGCGCTCTTTGAACTACATCGGCAGCGGGCGGCTGGATGTCCACGAGGAGGGCATGATCGGCGCAGCCTGGCTGACTTGGGAGGGGGGAGGCGTCCCGCCGTGCCCCGGGCGGACGCTGTGAAGGGAGCCGCGCAAAACGAGAGACTTTGGGAAATATCCGTCAAAAGGAGAACATCATGGAAGAAAAAGATCGTCTGCTGCAGCGGATTCTGTCGTTGACCACAAGCGCCCCTTGGACGGAAAACCTCCGCCTGAATCGGGAGAGCATCCGGACACTCTGCGAAGAGGGGATGCTGGGCAGGATCCGGCGGATGTATCTGACCGGCGGCGGCACCTCGCTATACGCCGCGGAGGTGGGCAGAAGCTATATGGAGCGGATCGCCGGGATTCCCGCCCAAGCAGTTCCCTGCTATAGTTTCAGCCATTATATCCCGGAGAACCTGCTCGGGCCGGATGTCTGCCTGCTCGCCATTTCACAGACAGGGACGGCCCGCTCCGTGGAAAACTGTGTCCGGACGGCGCAGCGAGCGGGGGCACTTGACATCGTCGTCTCCGGCTCCATCGACGCGCGGGTGCCCGCAGCGGCGCGCCGCCTGATCCTGACAGACGCAAAGACGGAGGGCCCTTCTGCTAAGAGCACGTCGTATATTCAGGCGATCACCGCAGTTTACCTGCTGGCGATTGCCATTGGGCTGGCGAACGGGCACCTGACCGCGCGGCAAGCCGCATGGTGGGACACGCAGCTGGAGAAAACCGTTCAAAAATCGGCGCAGCTGGGCGGAATCACAGAGCAGATGTACCAGTTGGCCGCGCAATATAAAAACGCGCCGATCCACCACTGCCTGGCCGCAGGGCCCAATGTTGGGACAGTGGAGGAGGGCGCGCTGAAAATCATTGAAATGGCGTGGGTTCCCGCAGAAGGACGTGAGATGGAGGATTTTCTGCACGGAAGATACCGCGAAGTGGACGAAACAACCCCCCTTCTGCTGGTCGCCCCGCTGGGGCCGTCCAAGGAGAAGCTGATGGATACGCTCGGTTCGGCTAAACGGATCTACGCGCCGACGATTGTCCTGACGGATGACCCGGACCCTGCCATCGCACGGCTGGCTGCCCATGTGGTGAAAATGCCGGGCGGCGTGGATGAATTCCTCACGCCGTTGCTATACATCACGCCGCTCTGGCTCTATGCGCACCGAATGGGGCTCCTGCGCGGCGGGGACCCCGCAGGTAACCGGCACGGCTTTATCCCCACAGGATATGATTACCGCGCGCATTATGATGAAACCGGGATGCCTCTCGAGCAGCCTGTCCCGTAAGCTCGCTTCGGCTCAGACGGACGCGCGCACGACCTTTGTGATCGGCAGATAAAGCTTTCGCGGCGGCAGGGCGCAGCCGCGCAGCCGCTCATCCAGAAAATCTGCCGCTACTTGGCCGATTGCTTCCGTCGGCACGGCGTACGTTGTCAGGGGCGGGCTGGAAAACTGGGAGAGTTGGATGTTGCTCAGGCCGATTACCGCCACCTGCTCCGGTACGCGGATACCGATGGAATACAGCGCGCTGAGCGCGGCCATCGCCATCAGGTCGCTGGCTGCGCAGATTGCGGTGGGGGGGTCTGGCTGCGCCATCAGCTTTTTAACCAGATCAATGCAGAGAATTTCGTCCCACTGGCAGTCCAGCACCCACTCCGGGCGAACGGGCAGACTGGCGATGTGCATGGCCGCAGCAAATCCGAGGTAGCGGCGGCTCACCGCCCCCTTCGGCCCGAAGATGCTGCCGCCCAAAAAGGCGATTTTTTGATGGCCTTTTTTGATAAGATGGTTGGCAAGGTGCATGCCCGCGTCAAAATGATCGTAGCCGACAATATCAATATCGGGGGTCCGCGTGTCGATCCCCACGCAAGCGGGAATGCGCGCACGCAGGCTGCGGTAAAGAGAGGGGGAAAGCTGTTCCATCAAAATGATTCCGGCGGGCGGCGCTTCCAAAATCGCGCGGAGAGTTTCCGGCTCCTGCACTTCATAATAAGTCTTTAAAAATGCGATGGAATACCCTTTTTCCATCAGGCGCGCTTCCACCCCGGCATAGATGCTCATGAAATAAGGGTCGCGGTATTTATCTTTCGTCACGCTCAGGATGCAGCCAATGCGCTTGTCCAACGGCGCGGCGGCTGCCTTGTTTGAGTGGGGAGCGGCTTTCTGCTTATATCCGGTGCGCGCGGTGGCGTCCCACACCTTGCTGCGTGTTTCTTCCCGTATTTTATAGGTGGTGTCGTTGTTGAGCACACGCGAAACGGTAGCGGCAGATACTCCTGCCAAAGCGGCAACGTCCCGGATAGATGCCATAGAAATCCCTCCAGTGTCTTTTTATGGTAATTTTAACGTAACATATCACGAAACAAATGTAAACAGTTTTTTTCAAAAAAATTCAATTTTCCTTTGTTGCGTATAGGTTTTCGCGAAACGACCGAAAAAAAGCATCGGAAACGCTTTAACGAATCTTCTAAATATCGAGAAAAAACTTGTGCAAATTCCTGATTGTATTCTGTCTGCGTTATCTTTTATAATGAATTTGAGCTTAAATGCAACGCAAAATTTGCGTAATGTTTACGAAACAAAACATGGGCCCCAATCACAAGTGAGGAGGAATGTGCTGTGAAAATCGTTTTGATCGGCGCAGGACAGCGCGGACGGGTGTACGCGGATTATATGATGGAAAAGGGTTGCGCGCAGATCGTGGCCATCGTAGAGCCGAATGACGTGCGCCGCAAAGAAGCTGCGGCCCAGCTGGGCGTGGCTGCGGATTGGTGCTTCACTGCGGCGGAAGAGTTGTGGGCGCAGGGAAAAATCGCCGACGCGGCGATCGTTGCCTCGATGGATCGGGATCATTACACGCAGGTGATGAAAGCACTGGAACTGGGCTACCACGTCCTGCTGGAAAAGCCCATTTCCCCGAATCCCGCCGAGTGCATGGACATCTTGCACCGCGCCGAAGAGAAGAAACTGCATGTGGTGGTCTGCCATGTCCTGCGCTACACGCCGTTCTTCTCCCGGATCAAGGAAATCATTGATTCCGGACGCATCGGACGCCTTGTGTCGATTCGACTGGACGAAAACATCGGAAACTTTCATTTCGCACACAGCTTTGTGCGCGGCAACTGGCGCAGGGCAGATATTGCCAGCCCCAGCATCATGCAGAAATCCTGCCATGACATGGACCTGCTGAACTGGCTGATGGGTGCACAGGCAAAGCGCATCTCCTCCTGCGGTTCGCTGCATTATTTCAAGGAGAGCAATGCGCCGGCCGGCAGCACAGCCCGCTGCGCGGACTGCCCGGTTGAGGGCAGGTGCCGCTTCAGTGCCTATAAAAGCTACTTGCCCGCGGCGGGGGATTGGCCCGCGGCGGTGATTACATCCTCGTCGGACCCCAACGTCCTGCGCAAAGAGCTGGATCACAGCCCCTATGGACGCTGTGTATACCGTTGCGACAATGACGTGTGCGACCAACAGGTTGTCGCTGTGGAATACGAAGGCGGGCAGACGGCAAGCTTTAATATGTCCGCCTTCACCAACCGGATGACCCGCACCATCCACGTCATGTGCGAGGACGGGGAAATCTTCGGCGATGATGGACTGCATGAGATCGAAGTGCTCTCCTTCTCCTCCAACCAAGTGGAGGGCTATCAGTCGGAGATGATTCATGTGTCCGAGCCGCGCAGCGGCCATGGTGGCGGCGATTCCGGCATTGTGGATGATTTCATCAGCCTTTTGCAGAACGGCGGACGCCCCGCCCGCTCCGAAATCGGCATGTCTGTGGACAGCCATGTGATGGCCGGCGCGGCGGAGATGAGCCGGTTGACGGGACAGACAATTGACTTGGATTCTTACCGCCGTCAGTTGGGGAAAGAAAAATGAAGCAGCTTGCCTGTGCGGCCTGTGGGGCCCCAATGACAAATGACGAAATTGCCTTTTGCCTACACCTGCACGGGGGGACGGCGGCCCGTTTCCTCTGCGTGGGCTGCATGGCGACGGACTTTGAGTGTCCGCCGGAACATCTGAAGAAAAAAATCGGGCTTTTGAAAAACAGTGGATGCAGATATTTCGATGAAACATATGTTTGATGGCACCGCATGGGTTGCGGCGCAGCAGGATTCCTTATTGGAGGAGGAACGACATGCAGATGGTAATCCCAAAAATTATTTCGGATCTTTTGAGCAACCCCGGCATTGGCTTTATTGCGGCACCTCACCTGATGGGAGATCCCGCCGAGCTGCGGGATAACAGGGGCACCCCTGTGGAAAAATACCGCTTCCCGCAAAGCACAAAAACATGGAACCACCCGGATTCCGGCCTGTATTACTGCGGAGGGCGGTGGAAGGAACTGGAGCCCGAACCGGGTGAATACCGTTGGGACATCCTGGATAACGGCCTCGAAAAAGCCCGTCAGATGGGTTGTACTTCCATTGTGCGCATCGCGCCCTATGCGCTACGCCCGGAAGAGGATGTGCCCTTATGGATGCGGGAAAGATGGCCCGAAGAACCGGATTATCCATTCTGGCGCGTGGACCCCAACACGACGGATTACGCGGAACGCTGGTCTGAATTTATTCGCGCGTTCGCGGCACGTTTTGACGGGGATGAACGTATTTCCTCTGTGGACCTCGCCATTACAGGCGCGTGGGGCGAGGGCGGCGGCTCGGAGTTTGT